>DAIQPZ010000126.1:0-7671 GCA_036787065.1 Anaerolineaceae bacterium | reverse complement strand
GCACCCGCAAACACCTCAAACTCGGGTCTTATTCATGAATGACTGTTTATTGACTCGACATGGCCGGTACGTGAGTCCCAATCCAAAAATGGTTGGGGAGAACCGAACTGTTGGAACGGATCTCTATTTTGCCATTTTTTAGTCCATCGTCTTTTAACATACTGGGGTGAACGTAACACAAATCGGGCATTTTCCCATATTTCTTCTGGTAATAATCAACTGCCCGGGCGATCTTACTGGAGAAATCAGCCTTAGGATCGTTGTCAAACCAAAGCATTCCGATGTTCATGGTTATCTCCTTTATATTTAGTCGCCCAATTCAGGCACCCAGTAAGACATCCATTCTTTGCCTAACCGCGTGCAAAATTCCGAACCGGTAATCAGATGACTGGTCTCAAGGCCGGGGTAAATCGCCAGACGCTGGCCCACCTCGCCAGAATCGATTTTTCCAAATAAACGGGTACGAAATACATCCACCCAAAATGGAAGCGCGACTGCCAACTCGGCTTGTAAACTGGCGATGACCCAGATACCAACCTGAGGACCATTTTGAAGGAGCCAGTGAAAGGCCATTTGATCGCGGTTATCTACTCCCTGGATCTGGGAAAGATCCTCAACGATTAGAATTACCGCGGTACCACCTCGCCGGCCTTTATAACGGTCCTCTGCCAAGGTCACCAGCGAGTCAATCAGGTTTACCAGGGCTGGACCCTCCCAGGTAACCACTCCCATGCTGTGTTTGATGCGTTTGTAAGGGTCAAACAGGTCGGACCATTCTTCTGGCCGTCCGGTGACCACACCAATCTGGATCTCCCTCGGTGATGCCAGACGTAGCGCCGATTCCACCATCACTTTGAGCTGCCGTGTTTTGCCACACCCCGCATCTCCGGTAACCAAGAGAGGCCCTGCGGCAGGCTGAGCCAGATCCAGCAGGAACGGCAATCCGTCTTCGCAGGCGCCGATGAGTATTGAATGGCAAGGGACGGGGTTTATCGAATGAAGTGTCTGTCCTACCGTGGGGAGTTGCACGAGCGGTGCCAGGTTCCACGGTTCTGGCTGTAACTGAGAGATGATCTCCTGAGGTTGTTTAGAGTTTAATTCTGGAAGTAAACGCTGATATGTCTTAATTGCTAATGCCACCAGATTTGTCTCGACCATGGTTTCACCTGCCTTTTAACGAGTCTAGAACATTTGTTCTAAATCATTATAGCGCATCTAAAGCGTCTGTCAAGGGGTCAAACCAGGTTTTTAAGGTAACTGCTCAGCCATGAGGTGAAAGTTGCCGAATTTGAAGTATATGCGCTTACCAGGTAAGCGCATATACTTCAAATTCGGGTCTTTTTCCGCGAGTCTGAGCAGTTACCTTTAAGATCCTATTTCTACGCCGACGCAGGTTAACAGGCTATCCAGGTATTCGAAGAATTCCTTGACGTCAACCCGGGTCAAAAGATGGATCATTTGATCGCGAACGATGTTATAAGGGTTCAAATAACGTTTGGCGAATTTCCGGAACAGAATCAAACCGCGTTCATCACCATAAAAGGCAGTCATACGGTTTACGTGCTGGAACATCGTCTGGCGCACCCATTCAAGCGGCACCTCATCTCGGGCTAGCCGGCTAAAAATCCACGGATTATCCAAGGCAGCCCGGCCGATCATGACCGCGTCACAGCCGGTGTGAGCTATTAAGCGGTCTATATCCGCCGTGCTGTGCACATCGCCGTTGCCAATCACCGGTATAGATACCGAAGACTTGACTCGAGCAATCGCGTCCCAATCCGCCTGACCGCCGTATGCCTGCTTGCGGGTCCGCGCGTGTACTGCCAGCAGCTTGCCCCCATTATCTTCGATTATTTTGGCTACATCCACATAGTTCAGGCTGAACTCATCCCAGCCCAAACGGATCTTTCCGGTCACAGGGATATCCAGTGCCTGGCTCAACTGCCTGAAGATCTGAGCAATCTTTTGGGGCTCGCGTAACAAGGCTGCCCCCGCTCCCCGACCCACGACGGAACGCGCATAACATCCCATATTAATATCGATCATATCCGGGTTGCGTTGGCGCAGGATCAAGGCTGTCTCCAATAGGCGTGCAGGATCGTTGTCTAACAACTGATAAACGATTGGACGCTCTTCCTCGGAATAAGACAGGCGCTGTTCCAATTGTGGATGGCCGTGCACCACATCCACCGCATTAATAAACTCGGTATAACTTATCGCTGACCCCAGGGAATGGGCGAGCTGCCGGAAAGGCAGATCGGACATGCCATCCATCGGCGCCAGGATCAAACTGCCATAAATTGGCACGTCGCCCACACGGAAAAGCGGGGTCTTTATTGTCTCAACCATAACCACACTATTATTAGGTCCTCAACCAAACTATCAAAGCTTAACGGGAATTGCCCTGGAAGTTCTAAATGAACCTTTATAAACGCAAGGCAACAAAGGGCACCAACATCTCTTCCGGCGTCAGGCCGCCATGCCGGCCTAAAAGTTGGTTTTCTTTTTCCGCCCACCACAGGTAGGCACGCCCTTTTGGAATCACCACCAGGTCTCCAATACGCTCCAGCACCCGTTCATAGACCTGGCCTGGGCCAAAAATACCCGATTTAAGCAGTTCTTCCGCAGGCGACAAGAAAAATTCACCCGGCCAGACGCGCTCAAGATAATTGACCACTCGTATCTCATGCCCTGGCCGGACATAAAAAAATGCCAGGCGGTTTTCACCGGTAGGGCGGATATGAAATGCACTGGTCAGCTCCGGATGAAAACGCAGGTCGTATTTTGGGTCTTTGGGTGTATCGATCAAGCCATGATCGGCCACCATCAACAACAAAACATCCTTGCGCGCCCGAGGTGAAAGCCGCCCGATAAAATGTTTCTCAACAATACGGCTAAAGGCATCAAACTCGATCGCCACACGCTCATCGGACGGTCCATATCGGTGTGATAGCTCATCCAGATCGCCCCAATAAGCATAAATATACATGGCTTCTTCGGGATGCTCATCCAACAGTTGGGCCAGACTGACCCACAAATCGCCCGGGTTCAGAAAAGGATGCGTCCTGACATCCGGAAAATGCATCGTCGATAGGCCAGAACGAACAATGCTGTGGTGCATAAAGGCGTGGGTGGAGACAGCTCTTTGCTGTAAATAGGGACCTAATGGGGGAACGGGTAGGAATTTTTCAGGCTGGAAACCAGCCCGTTTTAACCCACCCGTATCGCCAGCAAAGCTCATCGGGGAGTGTAGGATCATGTTTGCTACGACCCCATATTCCTTCAGCCAGAGTTCATAGCCCAGAATGCCATGTTCCACCGGGCTGCGACCGGTCCACAAAGTAGTCAAGGCAGTTGCCGTCGTGCTAGGTGTGACGCTGGTGATCGGGGCCATCAGCCCGTTAGAAAGCCCTGTCGACCATACCTGGCCCAATCCCTGGCTCAAATATCTTTTTAGCGCTAAAAAACCCAGCCCATCCAGCACCAGCAGGATCACCTTGTGGTAAGGTCCACCACACATCTCTAATATATCTTTCCCCAGCGGAACAGCGCTTAACGCGGGAACACCCAACAACTGGCATACGCTGGCGGGCACATTCAACAACGAATAACCCTGGTAACAGGGGAACTGCCAACCCACATTCACAGGTAAACCATTTAAGCATTGAGACCTTAATCCTGGCAGGATTGTATCTGATATGTCCGGCATGGTTATCTCCTTGGGTCCGATCCATCCAATCTTACTACAAAAATTAGCCCACTTTTTATTTATTACAAGTTAGACCCTTTACACCCATTTTAACCCTCCACTCCATGGTTCAACAGACTACATCGTGATAAGATTATTATGGCTCACCAGGATTTTCCGTGTAATGGGCCGCATTTTGGGGAGTGGGCGGGTGCTTCGCCCCTGCCCACACCCCAAAATGCGGGGATTTACCACGACAATTCCTAAAGACCCAGTATGCCTATCCGTAGGGTACGTCTGATCACGCCAAACATATGAAATCATCTGGTCTCCGTTTAATCAGGTCTCATTACGAGATACGAAAGCTTACCGGCAATTTTCTCTGGCAGGTAGGGCTTTTATTCCTGTTGGTCGCCTGCCAGGCCACGCTGACTCCAAGGCCCACCCTTGATCCGACCTTCAGCCCAACGCCATCGCCCAGAGAGACGACTACGCGCCACCCAATTCCGACTCAACCGCCCACGCGCACCCCCAGCGCGACTCCGCTTTTGTCGCCTACGCCCGGCCCCAGCCCGACCAGTACCCCACTCCCCCCTTTGACTGCCCACACATGGCAGCCTGCGCCCATCCTGGTGCAGGCTGGTTATTACGATAAAGACAACCTCACGCCGTTTGGCCGGGATCCCTCTCTGGTGCTTTATGCCGATGGGCAATTAATCGTAAAACAGTGCCAGGGAAACCGCTGCAGCCTGGGAACCCAAAAACTAAGCCAAAGCGGGGTTTGTTCGTTCCTCAACACAATTGACCGCCAGGGCTTTTTTGATTACGATGATCAAACTTTTCAGGCGCCCCAGAGCGGGGGCCGCGCTTTCTACCTCATTGTGAATGCCTGGCGCTCAAAATCGATCGAATTTGATAATTTGGACCAATGGCTGCTCGACCCCTCCTGGCTGGACAAACAACTGCGCTGTATACAATGCACCTCACACCCGGTGATCCTGGCTGCCCTGGCCAATACATTTGATTTTCTAGACCGTTACCACCCCACCGGGTTAAAAATATTCCAGCCAGACCGTCTGGCAGTCTGGATCAGCCCCCCCTGGCTGGATGGCACGCCCTCCCCCTGGCTGCTTCAAGATTTACCCCTGTCACAACTTTATTCATCCTCACGCTGCAGCGATGCCCACTCCAGCCGAGCATTGGAGTTAAACGGGGCAGATGCGGTTAAAGTTTCCGAGACCATAAACCAGGCGATTAATTCTGGTAATGCGCCTATTTTTACAGAAGGAAATTTAAAGCTCCAGATGGTCGATAAATGGCTGTTACCGGGCGAGGCTGCAGCTGCCTGTCATGAAACCACCAACCAACTGCCGGCTGCCGGGCTGCCCACACCCGACTTCCAGTTGCAATGTCAGCCTTCCGATGGGTTGTTCCCTATTCCTACCCCGACACCACTCCCCCCATTGCGCTGAGATATCAGGCTGATTGGTAATTTATAGTTACCGCTCAGCCATGAAGGGGAAATTGTCAAATTTGAGGTGTTTTCGCTTGCGAAGCACCCGCACGAAAACACCTCAAATTCGGGCCTTTTTCACTTGAGCCTGAGCAGTTACAATTTATAGCATATTTCCTCGCGATTATCCCGGGGAATTCAGAATAGCCGGTCATAGACAAGATCGCGGTCCTCGATTAAAATTAAAAAAGATGACAAAAATTATGCGCGAAAACGAAAAAGAGCTGAGCCTGGTGGTCGCTTGCTACAATGAAAAGACAGTGCTTGAAGCGAGCATCCAGCAGGTGCTAAAAATATTAGACAGCACCTGCTGGTCCTACGAGATCATATTTGTAGATGATTGCAGCACAGACAACACGCGTGAGATCATCCAAAAACTGGTGAAGCTCTACCCAGACCATGATATGCGCAGTCTGCTACACGATACGAATACAGGGCGCGGACGGACGGTATCAGACGGATTCCGTATCGCCCGCGGGAATGTGGTCGGGTTCATCGATATCGACCTCGAAACCCATGCCCGCTATATTCCATCCATGGTACTTGCCATCCAAGACGGCGCAGATATTGCCACCGCCCACCGCATCTATAAGCTAAGCCCTAAATTATTCCACCGCTTTCTGATGAGCGCGGGTTACCTCCGCCTGATGCATCTCTTTCTGGGGCTTCCCCTTAAAGATACGGAAACGGGTTACAAATTTTTCCGCCGCGACAGGCTCTTCCCTTTGTTAGACCAGGTGGTCGACGAAAAATGGTTTTGGGATACCGAAATTATGACGCGCGCCTACCTGGCCGGTTATAAGATTGAAGAGCTGCCCTGCCTGTTCATCAAGCGCTACGATAAAAAGTCCAGCGTTCGCATCATTCACGACTCGCTAGAATATTTTGCAAGGCTGTGGAAATTCCGTCAGGTCGTCCAGAAAATACGGCTAAACGCTGCGCCGATCATTGAGCAGGCATGAGCGAAGGCCACTCCCCTATCTATTCCAATCCTGTCCTATACAATCTGGTCATGCGGGTTCTTTATGGCAGCCATTTCGAGGATCGTTACCGCGCGTTGATCGATGAGATCCCGGATGGGACTCGGGTCGTGGACCTGTGCTGTGGAGATTGTTATATCTACAGCCATTATCTAAAGCAGAAACAGGTGGAATACCTGGGTCTTGACCTATCGCCGCGCTTAATCCAATCTGCCCAGCGCCGGGGTATCCAGGCGCGCCAGTTTGACGTTTGGAGCGACCCCATCCCCCCGGCAGACATCGTGATGATGCAGGCCAGCTTGTATCATTTCATCCCCCACACCGGCCCAATCATTCAACGCATGTTGGCTTCCGCCCACCAGAAAGTATTGATCTCTGAACCAATACAAAACCTGTCTTCTTCAGACAACCCCATTCTGGCAGCCATCGGTAGACTCGGTACCCGTCCAGGCGGAGAGACTGATCTTTACAAGGGGCAGCGTTTCGTCGAGCAGACACTCATGGTAGTCTTCGCCTCAACCGGTGCACTCGAGCGTTCTTTTTTAATTCCTGGCGGGCGAGAAATGATCGGCGTATTTCCAAACCGGTCACCTCGCCGTCCCAATCCATAAAAAAATGCGGTCAAACCAACACCCGCTTTAACCCAAACCCAGACAGGCTTCCGCCGCGAGCCAAAAGAGCTGCTGGCGAATTGAGATCCGGCCAACCCAATCGCGCGAATCCCAGGCGCCTGGCAGTACCGCATCCCCTCCGTATAAAATTTGGGCAAATTCCACACCGCGGAATTGAGCCACAGCGAAAAATGCCGCCGCTTCCATTTCCACCGTCAAGCAGCCTTCTTCTTTACGTAACCGGGCACGTTCGGGGGTCTCACGGTAAATCGCATCGGTAGTCCAGGTTTTGGTCAACAAATACTCCACCTGGTGGAGTTTCAACACCTTCTCGATGGCAGTGACACCCGCCTGGCTGGCGGCCACCTCGCGCGATGGTGGCAGGTAGTGGTACGAAGTGCCTTCATCGCGCACCGCGGTCGTGGGGATAATTAAATGCCCCACGGCGATATCGGGAGCCAGCACACCACATCCTCCACAAGCAATAAATTTCCGGCTGCCACGCGCGATCGTCTCTTCCAGAATACCAGCCGCCAACGGAGCGCCCACACCTGGATGAAAGAAAGCCAACCGCTTATCATCATAATCCAGCTCGTAGATTGGATGGTCGCCCATTTCTGAGACTGACTTAGTCACCTGGCGCGCCTTTCCAGAACTCACCAAATCTCTAATCACATCCTGAAAAAAGCAAACCACACAATGCTCAGCAATATCCATCGGCTTGAGCACGCGCGATGGCTCGATAATGGCTTCTGCGGCCGGGTCATACTCAAGGATAGGGAAAGCCTGGTATATCATGCAGTCTCCTAAAAATTAATCGAAAGTGGAACTACTCAGACCCCTGTGAAAAGGACCCGAATTTGAGGTATTTGAGCTTAC
>DAIQPZ010000125.1:0-7683 GCA_036787065.1 Anaerolineaceae bacterium | reverse complement strand
GAGTGTGGATTCTGGCGCTTTCACACCTGGCTGGCATCCGGCTGCCAGCAGCGCCAAGGCTACCCAAAAGGTCAAGCTCAATTTACCATTTTTCATAGGTTGAAAATACCACACGGAGATGAGGATGAGGTTAAACCGTAACCGCTCAGATCCTTGTGAAAAGACCCGAATTTGAGTTGTCTGCGGGTGCGAAGCACCCGCAGACAACTCAAATTCGGCAACTTTCTATCTATACCGTCAATGCAGGATTTCCTGGTTGGCCTGGTCGGCCTCCTCGAAGATTTTTTTGATGTCTTCTTTCATGTCATCCGTGGCCGTTGGAGAGTATGGGATAAACTTTACCAGGTCACGCGCTTCCTGCAAGACGGCCTTAACTGCGGCGATATAAGAAAATTCGTACTTGCCTTCAGGGGGCACGGGCAGGTCACGTGCTTTCTGGATCACAATCCTGGCGCGTATGATACGCTCGGCAGCAGGGATTAAACGGGACATTGGCGCTCCTTTTCAGTGGGTGATCCGTTAATAACTCAGGCCAAACCCGAAGGGAAAGAGCGGGTTTTCTGAGTCATATGGCAAATCCTCTTTTTGCTTGCGCACGGATTCCATGGAGGAGGGCATTTCAAAGGGCAGCTTACCGCCCGGGTTGAACCGGCCAAAGACCACATCCAATACCGCCGCGTCGTTCGCGCCAAAATCGGCCAGCAGGCCTGCGCACTGCGCCGCGATCTCAGGGATCACCGCGGGGCGGTCGAGGTAAATAGCCACCACGGTGGGCAGGCTTTGCAGAATAGTCAGGATGTGCGCTTTCTCCTCGCCTTTGAAATCAAGGTCGCCTGCGTGGAAGAGGCTTTCCAGAAAACCCTCACGTGGTTGGTAGGAGGTATTGATGCGCAAAATGGCGAATTGGGCTTCTTGCGGGTTGCTGACCACTTCGCCGTAACCTGCCGCTGTTTGCGCATCGATGCCTTCGATATAAATGCGGGGCCGGCCGGGCAAGGGAAGCGCGTGGCCTTTTTTGAGCAAGACGATCGATTTGCGCTGGGCCAGCTCACCCGCCTGGCGGAAAGCGGCCTTACCGGCGATGTTTTCAGCCGCTTCGACATCGACGTAAGGATTATCGAAAAGGCCCAGACGGAATTTATCGCGCAGCAGCCGGCGCACCGATTGGTCGATGCGGCTCTCGGGAATCTTTCCACTACGAACCAGGTCCACGATCACTTCCGGGCAGGCTTCACCGCCAAATTGGTCGACCCCGGCCTGGATGACCTTGAGGGCGCGTTCCGCTACACTCAACTGTTCAACACCCCAGGCTTTGGCTTCGATCATCACCTTTCCGCCTATTTCCAGCGTGGTGAGCAGCATCCAATCCGTGCAGACCACGCCGTCAAAACCGTATTTCTCTCGCAGCAGACCGGTGATGATGGCCTTATTAAAACTGAAACCCACTTCTTCTACATCGAGGCCGATCGGCTGCCCATAATAAGGCATGATCTGGGCCGACCCGGCTTTGAAGGCGGCTTCGAAGGGGATCAGGTGGTAATTAAAGTTGTCCCCTGGATAAACCTGTTCCTTGCCATAAGAGAAATGGGGGTCTTCGCCATCTTTTTGCGGCCCGCCGCCGGGAAAATGCTTGGTCATACAGGCGACAGAGTTTTTATCCAGGGTTTTACCTTGAAACCCCCGGATGTAAGCTGCCACCAGGCGGGCCGCTAGTGGGGCGTCTTCGCCAAAGGTGCCGTTAATCCGGCACCAGCGCGGTTCGGTCGCCAGGTCCGCCATGGGATGCAGCGCACACCGGATGCCCACAGCCAGGTATTCCTGCCGCGCGATATTGCCAAATTCTTCCACCAGGGCTTCATCGCGGGTCGCGGCCAGTCCAACAGGCTCGGGCCATTGGGAGAAAGCATTTGTGACCATGCCCACGGCCATGTTGTGGGTAAAAGCATGGCGCGGGTCGGAGGATAGGGTCACCGGTATGCCCAGGCGTGTGCGTTCGGCCAGCTTCTGGAGCCGGTTAGCCCATTCCGCCGCCAGACCTGGTGAGGGCTGCTGGTGCACGTTGAAGTGGTTTATCTTGCGCCGCACCACCATCTCAGAGGTGGTCAGAGGGCCGAACTGCCCCGGCTGTTCGACCAGGTTGCCATCCATCCCGGTAGGAAGGATGGTATGGAACATCAACCCGGCCTTTTCTTCAAGGCTCATCTGCCAGAGCAGGTCTTCGACCCGTTCTTCAAGCGGCCGGCGCGGGTCTTCATAAGGGTCCAGCCGGCCATTTTTATTCAGGTCGCGGAAGGTGATCCCATCCTGTGCGAGGCGTGGGGCTTCTGGTCCAGGCGTATCGAAGGGTTGGCGCATTGAGTTTTCCCTCATTAAATAGATTATTAGGGTGTGTTCGCGCGGTGAACAGGCGCTGGGCGGGATGGCCGGTAAACCGCTGCCATCTCAAGCTCTGCCAGCACCACTTCTACCGCTTTTTCAAGCTGAGGATCGTGGCCCTGGATGGTGAGTTTGGGTGTCATTTCCACCTCGATATCGGGGGCGACCCCTTCGTTTTCTACCTCCCATTGGCCCTGCGGGCTGAAAATAGCCATGCGGGGTGAAGTGATAAATCCTCCATCCATCAAAACCGGATAATCATAAATCCCAATCAACCCGCCCCAGGTGCGCTTGCCGACCAGTTTGCCCAGACCGCGCCGGCGGAAGAACAGTGGCATGGCATCCCCGCCTGAGCCGGCCAATTCATTCGTAATCATCACTTTTGGACCCAGAATGGAGGCGTTGGGGGTGGCGAAGGGTTTGCCTTCGCGGGTGGCCCAATAGCTCAGGATCGGCCGGTTAAGCAGGTCAACGACGTAGTCGGCGACACTGCCACCGCCGTTGAAACGCTCGTCAAGCACTACGCCTTCTTTATCTAATTGGGAAAAATAGTAACGGTTGAAATTGGTATAACCATTAACCGAGGTGTCGGGCATATACACGTAAGCAACCCGTCCGTGAGAAAGCTCCTCAACTTTTTTACGGTTGCCTTCTACCCAGTTCCAATGCCGCAGAGGGATCTCACTGGCGATGGGCCTGACGCTGACCGTGCGCGCTTCGGTTTCGTCTGGCGTGGAGCCGACCAGCAGCTCGGTCACGTGGTCGGCTGTCTTCTCAAACCGGCTGTAGATCACCGTCGGGAAACGCAGCGGATTCCCGTTGACCGCCAGGATGAGGTCGCCTTCATGGACGTTGACCCCCGGCTCGGTGAGGGGTGAGCGCAGTTCGGGGTGCCAGTTGATGCCGGGGAAGATGGTCTTGATGCGGTAATACCCTTCGTCCGTCACTTCGTAATCGGCGCCAAGCAAGCCGATCTGGACGCTGGCCGGGGTAGGGATATCCCCCGCGCCGACATACGCATGGCTCACTACCAGCTCACCCGAAAATTCCGCCAGGAGATAATTCAAATCGTCTCGGTGACCGACATGCTCGAGAAATGGCAGGTATTTTTGATACGCGGCTTCCAGGTCCAGACCGTGCATCTCTGCGTCGTAGAAATAGTCCCGGTGGATGCGAAAGGCTTCGCGGTATATCTGTTTCCACTCACCCTTTGGATCAACGGCGATATCCATTCCATCCAGGTTAAGCATGCCATCCACAGGGTCGGCTTTCTTATCGATCGCGAGAATAGTATATTTAGGTTCACCCACCGCCCGGCAGAGCACCTTCTTACCATCCGCGCTGACGCGATAGCCTTGAAGTTTATCCAGAAACACTTCGCTCTTTCGTTCTTTAAAGTCATAGTAATTTAATTGAAAGTCATTTGATTGTGAATCGAAGGCCTGGTTAGGAAGGAATTCCATGTAGAATAGTTTATTTTCTGCCGTTTGGAGATCCAAATAATCCCGCGCCGGAACAGGCAAGGCCTGGATGCGTTGGACCAGGCCGTCCAGGTCGATTTTTACCTTAACGGGTTCTGGCTTCTTCTTCTCTTCAGCGGTAGCCCCCGTTTCGCCGTTTACCGTCGCTTCGACGCTGGCCGTCGCCTCGACGGCAGGCGGCTTGGTTTCTTCTGTTTTATCGGAAGATGGAGTTGTAGAATCTGGTTTTTCTCCCGGGGCCTTTTCATCATCACTTTCCGGGGCCACCGGCGAAAAATCCTCATGGTTGAGGACCGCCACGTACAGGCTGCGTGTGATCGGCCGCTCGTAAGACGACATATCCAGCCAGCCTGTGTTCAAGCCGTAATCCGAGCTGGCGGTAAAAAACAGGTACTTTCCATCCAGACTGAAGCAGGCATCCATGGTATCGCTCATGCCATCTGTCACCTGGTGAGTCTGCACATCGGCCAGATTATATAAAAAAACTGCCCGGATCTGGTTGTTCAACCGGCGGGTATACGCCAGCCACTGGCTGTCTGGAGACCAGGCCGGGTTCAAGCTGCGGTCGGGATGGTCGTAAGTGTCGGTGTCCACATGCACAATCTTACGGGTCTCCAGCTCAATGTAAGACAGATTGAGCGCTTTGTCGGTGAAGGCGATCTTCTTACTGTCGGGCGACCATGTGGGCGAATAAAAGAAAGTGTGTTTTTCGAGAGGGATGACTGTCTTCTTAAGTCCCTTTTGATCGGAGATGACCAGATCGTACTCCCCATTCGCGTCAGAAAAGTAAGCGATCGATTGCCCATCCGGGGACCAGGCCGGGTTGCGTTCGGCGATGCCAGGGGTGTGGGTCAGGTTGCGGATTTCGCCCTTCTTCGCTGGGACGGTGAAGATGTCGCCTCGGGCTTCAAATACGGCACGCAGCCCGGTAGGAGAAATGGCGTAGTTTTGAATATACCGGGCGGCCTTTTTATAATGAGGACGGGTAGAAGGCAGGTCGGATGCGATAGCGATCGAAAGGTGGGTGATCTCGCCTGAGCCAGTGTCGATCAGGTGGATCTTTCCGGCTTGCTCATAAGTTAACATAGCAGCGCCTGTAGTGAGCGAGCGCACGTCAAAATCCTGATGGAAAGTCACCTGTTCGACAGTGGATGAGCCCATCTGCCAGCGGAAAACGTTCATGGTGTGGGCCCGGTCGGAGAGGAAATACACCTGGTTTCCAACCCAGCAAGGAAAGCTGTCGCTGGCATTGACGTGAGGGATCTCGCTTTTGTCATAGGTTTCCAGATCCAGCACCCAGATGGGAACCGTCATTCCACCCCGGTAGCGTTTCCATGACCAGAAGGCTTCAAAGTAAGGGGTGTAGGCCAGGTGTTTGCCATCCGGCGAAAAGGCGCCTCGTTCGGCCATATCCATGGGCATGACAGCAGGCATCCCGCCCTCCAGGGGCACGGTGAACAGGCGTTTGGCGCGGGCCGTGATCGATTCACGCGTTGAAGAAAACAGGACGCTTTTTCCATCCTGGGTCCAACCACGCACCTGGTCTTCGTCTGGGTGAAAGGTGAGCCGGCGCGGCGAACCGCCTTCCTTGGGAATGACGTAGATGCTTGGATTGCCATCATAATTCCCCGAAAAAGCAATCCAATGGCCATCCGGGGAGAACATGGGATTGGTTTTACGCCCGTTTTGGGCAGTCAGGCGCCTGGGATAGCTGCCATCGCGTTCTGCAATCCAGATATCTCCCGCATATAAAAAGGCGACGTGGTTTGAACTGATCGTGGGTTGTTTGAGCAGTAATGTTTCTTTCAATCCAGAAGCTTCAGGCATTAATCTATCTCCTTGAGCATTGATTTGGCATTGCGCAACCTATGAATTGTATTCCTTTTCGATTGCAAATTGCAAACCAGATCACGGATTCTACAGGATTCCCTGGGGATGGGTTGCACGGTGTGATTCTCAACGGAAATCCGCGACGCGTTGGATTATGGCGTTCTGAATGATAAAACTCGATTCCTTTCCCCCTGGACAATTTCCTCATCGTCCATACCCTTTTTGGCGGAGTTTGTCTGGTCATGCAAACTGGTGAAAAACGGGTTGCCATCCACAATCCAGCCGCGCAGCCATGGGGCCGTGATGACAGGCTCAATCAACATGCCGACAGGTAGGGGTGTAGATGGCGGGAGGGTGAGTTATAAACAGTTGGACGGGATGTGGTAATCATTGAAGATGGTTTGACCCCAACGATATTAGCCTTTAAACAACGGCCGCTGGTTGCGTGCCCAGGGAGAGCCTGGTGGAAGATCGGGCTGCCCATCCCACCGGTCTTGCATGGTTAAAAATTCGGGTAGTTTGGGCAAAACAACGTCTTTCCATATTTTTTCGACATCATCAAACGTGGTGAAATGATGCGCTGGTTGGAGGCGGTCGTATTCTTCCAAAAGAGCGCGTGCTTTATTGCCCAGCCATTCCACCTCATCGGCGACCATACGCTCGCCAATCTGTCGATTCGACTCCCGCGCATCCAAACCCATCGCAAAACGATTCTCACGGGTGATTGAGTCAGGTATGCGTGAGAGATCCACACATTCGGGGTAGAGCGCCCAAAGCAGAGAAGTTTCCACCTTGCCCGCGTGGTCGCCTCTCCCTTTACCATTGCCATCAAAGCCTTTCTCGTTGGCCTCAAATTCAGGGAGGCTGAACAGGCGGGTGCCCACGAAGGGCTGAAGCAAACTGACCAGGGTTTGTAAATCTTGATAATTGGGCCCGTAATGACCGGTGAAAAGGATGGCGGCGTGGAACCCAAGTGAATCGGCTGTCCGGATGTGGTAACACACATTTTTGAAATGCTGCCACGGGGGGAGGGCGGTCAGCCAGGTATGCGGCGGGTGGCCAATCCATTCATCGCTCCAGATTGCGTACCCGCCGACTTCGTGGATATGCCAGTAGTCTGGGGGCGCGACGATCCCGCCGTGTTGATGGGCGGCTTGAACCGCGATCGCGTGCGCTTTGAGCTCGTCCAGCCCGAGCGCGTTTTGGGGTCCGTGCGGCTCACATAAGCCATAGGTGAAATAGACCACCGGGCAGGCCTTAAAGGCCGTTTCCAGTTCGTCCCTGAACATCAGTTCCCACTGCACTTCTCTCATGGCAGGTTGCCTCACATTCTGTTTGATTTAAAGCATTATACAGTTCGAACCGGAACGGGATGGGGAATTGTGGGATCTTATTGTCCCGTTTGGGGGAGCTGACAACGGATTACGCGGCTCGGAGCGAGCGCGGCACGAAGCGAGCGCGGCTCGACGCGAGCCGGGGACGGATTCAGCGGATTGTCGCACCAAGCTCACTGTCCGATGTGGATACCGTTGGCGAATCGAAAATAGGGTTTCAACAAAAGAATAAATCCTGTGTCGTGCCGGTAAAACCTCACCCCAGCCCCTCTCCGAGGCAGAGAGTGCCTCACGAAACGTGAGGGGTCCAGAGAACGCAGTCCGTTCTTTTCTGCCCCCTCGCCACTTTGGAGAGGGCCGGGGGTGAGGTTTTCCTCGGGATTCGCCAAAGGTATCCGAAGCGGCGAGGGCGCTCACGCCTGGAGCCGCCCACGCGGGATGGATGAAGCGATTCGATATTGAAATTCGAAAGAAGGAACGAATAAAGTTCAGGAAAGATAACGGGAGGCAACCTCCGGTGGTTGGAAGACGGGATGGATTGACGCAGGAGCCGTCTTTATGAATGGAATTGGTGTGCGGCAATGTTGATTACACGATTTCAACATTGTCGTAATGATAGTAGCACAATTGTTCTATATTTGCAAGTGGAAGAAGACTGGTGT
>DAIQPZ010000124.1:0-7728 GCA_036787065.1 Anaerolineaceae bacterium | reverse complement strand
GGATACAACATTTCAATTCTTTCCGCGTTGTTCTACGCCTTGTTCACCCGGCTGCTTGGCCGGTGGCGGGGTGCGGCAGCCACAGCAATCGCAATCGCCTTATATACCCTGCTGGTCGGTCTGGGCGCTTCGGTGCTGCGCGCCGCCATTATGGCCTGGATTGGCCTTTTAGGCGCGCAGATTGGCCGCAGGCAGGCAGGCGCCAACAGCCTGACGTTTACCGCCGCGGTTATGTGCCTGTTCACACCCAGCCTGCCCTGGAACGTCAGCTTTCAACTAACCTTTATGGCCACCCTCGGCCTGGTGCTTTATGCCACCCCTTTGCAAACCGCCTTCAAGAATTTGGCCGCTCGTTTTTTACCCCCAGGCGGGGTGGATAAATTGGCCGGACCCATTGGCGACTACTTCCTCATGACCCTGGCGGCCCAGATCACTACCCTGCCTATCATGGCTTACCAATTCCGCAGCCTGTCCTTGATCGCATTGATTGCCAACCCCCTCATCCTACCGCCCCAGCCCCTGGTGGAAATTTTGGGTGGCGTCGCGCTTCTCGGCGGCCTGGTCGACCTGAGTCTGGGCCGTTGGTTGGGTTACCTGGCCTGGCCTTTTGTCGCCTACACAAACCGGCTGGTGATGGCATTGGGCGCCATTCCAAACAGCGCGATCTCATTGGGACCGGTCAGCCTGGCGCTGGTGCTCCTCTTTTATGGAATTCTTTTTGGCCTGACCCTGTCCAAAGACAAGGCCAGCCTGGTACGCAGGGTACTATCACCTGGCGTGGCCCTGGTCGGGCTGGCAGCCGCAGTCGCGGTCGTTTGGAGCCTGGCCCTCACCCGGCCAGATGGGTATTTGCACCTGATGATGCTTCCTTCCGGTGCAACCGAAACGCTGTTAATCCAGTCGCCAGGCGGGCAAACCGTGCTGATCAACGGCGCAGCCGGGCCAGCTCAACTCAACCAGGCGCTTGGCAGGCGCCAGTCGATCGTCAATCGGAACCTGGACCTGCTCATCATTGCCTCCGCCAAAAAAGAAGACCTGGCCGGTCTCCCGCACGCCGTTGAAAATTTTCCGCCGCAATGGATGTTGTGGGCCATCCAACCCGACTCCAGCGCCGCCAGCCGGCAGCTCACCAAAGACCTGTCTACCCAAAGCATAACCACCCGCACAGCCATACCCGGGCAGCGCCTGGATCTTGGAAGAGGCGCCGCCCTTGAAATCCTCAGCCTGGGTGGAAAACAAGGCGCCACTTTCCTGCTGACCTGGGGCGCCTTCAGGGCTCTACTGCCTACCAGTTGGGTGGCTTCAGGTACCGCCCTAACACCCGACCCAGGCGCAAACTGGCACGAGCCAGTGAATGTGCTGCTGATGCCCGGATCAGGCGCGGTGTCCTTAAACCCGCCCGGTTGGATCGCTTCTCTTCACCCGCAGGTGATCCTGCTCAGCGTTCCGGCCCAAAACCGGTCCAGCCTGCCAGACGCAGAAGCCTTGCAAGCAGCACAAGGCTTTCAAATCTTGCGCACCGATCAGAACGGCTGGATTGAGATCACCACCGATGGACGCCAGATGTGGGTCACAGAAGAGAAAAAATGACCCGGCCTGGCCTTGCTAGTCTTCTCTGAACGTTTTTTTCCAGTCTTCCCAATCTTGTTGAGTGGCTTTGACCATCGTTTCAGCGGCGCGCAACAACCACCTACCATCGCGCTTTTTCAGGTCAGCCAGCACCGCCGGGATCGCTTCCGGACTGCCCAGGTGCTGGTTGGCGGTTTCCCAGCCCATGGCGCGCAACAACCGGTTCTCATCGCACGCCTTTGGTAGATCGCTCAGCTCGATCCGCCCGCAATCTGGGGCCAGCCGCCGGACCAACCAGCCCTGCATGATAGAGATCAATGGATCGGCATCACGGACCGCCCGGCTGCTCAATGCCAGATAGTAGATTTCCTGGTCATCTTCGTTTTGTTTCGCCCATTGGAAGGCCGAAACGGCCAACTGTTTGGCCTCTCGCGCAATTTTTCCGCCGCGCCAATCCGCCAGGGCTGTGTAACGCTGACGGCCCAGGCTGCCCAATCCTGCTTGCCGGTGAACGATTCGATAAGAAAGGAATATCTCTGGCAGGGCTGCTTCAAGCAAGCGCTTCACCTCGGATGGCGTTTCGGCATCCACGGTAGGAAAGTCATCAAATTTCTGCCAGTAATGCGCCGGATCGCGCAGGCTGCTATTGGCCATCTCGCGTAAGTGGGCATGCTCTTCAGCCAGGACGAACGGCTCGCCGCCTTTTTTCAACGACTGGCAGTAACCGCTCAACAACGCTCCACAGGCCTCTTCCAGGTCGATCGATAACGAATTCTCCTGCACAGCCAGCGCTACACTGGTTGAAAGCCGCAGCAGGTCATTGGAATAAGGCATGCGGCAGGCCTCATCGAAATCATTAACGCCCCACACCAGGCGCCCTTCAGTGTCCCGCCAGGTGGCAAAATTTTCCAGGTGCAGATCGCCAACCGCCAGAACATCCGGCGCATTCATCACTTCGGGGCATCGGTCCGGAAGGATCTGAACCCAACGGTAAAAGGTCGCCCTTAAAAATGGGAATAGCCCCTGAGCCATTAACTTGTGTTTCAAATCCAGATCTCCCGAGATCAAGGGGATCTTTTGACCTAACCAGGTCTCATAACTTTGAGTAGCCTCGCGAATATGCATAGGATTCACCCCAAGACCATAGGAAAAGGCGTTGAAACCTGGAACCCGGCCAAACCGCGCCAATGACCGGCTGGATCCAACTGGTTGAAATAGGCTTGCGTGCCACAAGTGCAATCCCGGCTGGCAGGGTTCGGACAGGCCCGCATCAGTCCATCCAGGCGCCGGTAATCGGGATCCTCCAGGATGAAGCCACTGTGATCCCAGGATTCTGCGTCCAACCGTCCCCGCCGCGATTCCTGGTAAACCGCGGCTCCATGCAGCCCGCAGCCGGCGCAGGCAATTTGCTGCACGGTAATCTCATCCGATGACGCATCGCTGGATAGTTCAAGCGCGCGGATTATCTCAAGGGAGTGCGCATCACATCGCGGGCAGATCAATGACATCTTAATTCCCATCTAAAAATAGATCCCAGGCCACAAAGCAGGTTAGCCGATTTTACGGTCGTAAACGGCCAGTAAAGCCTGGATTTCCGCCTGATCGCCAGCGGTGAGCAGCACATCCCCGGCTCCAGCCGTTTCCTGCAACTGCCCTGGACGGCGCGCGCCCACAATGGCAGAAGTAATCTCGGGGCGGCGCAGCACCCAGGCGATGGCCAATTGGGCCAGGCTGAGCTGATTTTTCAACGCGATACCACGCAAGCCATCCACCAGTTCCATAATATGACTGAGCCGCGGCGGGTTGAAATACGGATCTTTGCGGCGGTGATCGTCTTTGGACAGGCTGTCCACCCATTCAGGGGTCACCTTTCCGGTCAGCAGGCCCTTCTGCATTGGGCTGTAAGCGACGACGCCGATCTGGTTGGCCGCGCAGTAAGCCAGCGTTTCGTCTTCAACGCCCCGCACCAGCATGCTGTAAGGCGGTTGGAGCGAAGCTACCGGGTGAATGGGTTGGATCCGCCGGAGCTGAGCCACATTAAAATTGGATACACCCGCATAACGGACCTTGCCCTCTTTTACCAGGTCGGCAATGGTCGACCAACCTACTTCAAGTTGGGCGTCCGGGTCAGGCCAGTGGATCTGGTAGAGGTCGATCACCTCCAATTGCAGCCGGCGCAGGGAAGCCTCGCATTCCTGGCGCACACTTTCAGCCTTCAGGCTTCCGTAAATACCGCCTGAACCGTCCTGAACACGGCCGCACTTTGTGGCGATGATAAACTTTTTCCCAAGCTTTTTCAGGGCCGCGCCGGTCACTTCTTCGGCATGGCCAAACCCATATACCGCCGCGGTGTCAATCCAGTTGACCCCCAGGCTCAGGGCAGCCTCTACCGTGGCAATGGAGTCGGCGTCCGCCTGCTCACCCCAAGAAAAACGCCAACCGCTCCCGCCGATTGCCCAGGTGCCTAATCCAACCGTCGATAGCTCAAGATCAGTCCAGCCCAATTTTCGAATCTGCATACCTGCCTCCTTGGTTTCTATATAGAATAATTATATATTATCCAAATTCAACACATTTACCATCAATCGTTGCATATCTTGCATTTAAAAACATGTGTCTGGCTACTTGACTCATCCGCCCGGGTTTGTGAGGTAAAGGTAGAGAATCAGGTTATTTTACACTTATCCTATAAATTCCCTGGAGCAGTAGATTGACAATATTTTTTCTGGTTACAAGAGTGCATCAAACACTGGATAAAACCCGCCACTCTACTCACAATAAAACTTCGAAGATCAAGTTATGAAATCGAATTATATTTGGCTGGTTATGAATGGCGCATTTTTCAAAAAAGAATCTTTCAGAGGCATCCTTATGGGCAAAATAAATCTATTTTACTACCCAGATTTTTTGCGCTCACTTTTGGGGTTCTGCAGAATCGTGCCAATCCACCTGATATACAGCCAAATAGCGGTCAACTGCTTGTTCGATCGTTGGGAAGAAATTCTCAGTACCGAGTTTGCTGAAAAGGCCGTAACGCTTGAGACGATCTTTTACAGGCCCCTTCATTTCTGCGAAGCACAGTTCCATACCCGCCTGGTGAAGCGCCTCGTCCAGGGAGGTCAGCGCGTCTGCAGCGGTGATATCCACGTCGGTGACGGGTGCGGCCGCCACCACGACCCATTTTGTGGGCGTTGGCGCATTGGCGACCGCAAGCAGAACATGTTCGTGAAAAGTTTCCGCATTGGCAAAGAACAGGGGAGCATCCCAACGGAACAGTACGAGCCCTGGAATACGTCTTGCCTCGGGATGCCGCGAGATGTCGTGATAGCTATTGAGTCCATCCACGTGACCTAGCACAGCATCATAGGGTCGCCAGGCACTCCAAATGAAGGCGAACAGCGCCAGACCAACGGCAATGAAGATGCCTTGTATTACCCCCAGCAAGGCTACACCGAGGAAGCACACCACAGATAGTAAAAATTCGCTGCGTCTAAATTGGTACAGGCGCAACATACCTCGCACATCCACAAGCGCCAGACAGGCTGTGATCACCACTGCCCCCAACGCGGCAAGTGGCATGT
Organism: Anaerolineaceae bacterium; assembly: GCA_036787065.1. Classification (GTDB taxonomy): domain Bacteria; phylum Chloroflexota; class Anaerolineae; order Anaerolineales; family Anaerolineaceae; genus JAJYIW01. The sequence goes on along the minus strand of DAIQPZ010000124.1, from coordinate 2,578 downwards.
TCTGCAACAAAGTCGGGGCATAAATGAGCAGCAACGCGATGAAAAAGGCTCCGAACACCCCGGTCAGTTGGGTTTTTGCGCCCGCTGATTCAGCTACCGGTGTACGTGAAGCGCTGCTGCTGATGGAAAACCCCTGAAAAAAGCCGGCTGCCACGTTTGCCGCGCCCAGAGCGATCAGTTCCTGACTGCTGTCCACTTCATAACCGCCCCGCAGTGCAAAGGTGCGCGACAGTACGCTCATATCGGCGAAGGCTACCAGGGCGATAGCCAAGGCTCCAAAGAATAAGGTTCTCAGATCGGAGGAATAGACACTCGGAATTTGGAAAGCGGGCAGGCCTTGCGGAAGCGGACCAACCACGGCGATGCCTGTGCGGGCTGTCTCTGCAAGGCCGAACAACGCGACCACCAGTGTAGCGCCTACCACCGCGATCAGGACGCCCGGGATTTTTGGAATCCAACGTTTGAATGTCAGAATCGCAAGCAAACACGAGAAGCCGATTGTGACAGCGGTCCAGTTGGTCTGCCCTTCACAAATACCCTGCAGCAGGCTGACCGTTTCTTGTAGCAGGCCAATACCGCTTACCTGGAAGCCGAAAACTTTTGGCAGTTGCCCCACCAAGACCGTCAGCGCAATACCATTTAGATAGCCGTAGCGAATGGGTTTTGAAAGCAGGTCAGTGATGAAACCGAACTTGACCAGGCCGGCCAGAATGCATAGCCCACCCACCAGGATGGACAACATTCCTGCCAGAGCCACTGTGCGCTGGGGATCGCCGCCCGCTAGAGGCACGATCGTTGCGGCGATCAACCCGGCTAGGGCCGAGTCCGGTCCTAGCACCAAGATACGACTTGGCCCGAAGACGGCATATGCAAGCAAGGGCACAATCGTGGCATATAAACCGTAGATGGCGGGCAAACCTGCTGCAGCGGCATAACCCATCCCAACCGGAACCAGGATCGCCGTCAGAACCAGTGCCGCGAAAAAATCCTTGACCAGCCAGGCAGGTTTATAGTTGCCCAATATGCCGATCCCCGGGATCCAACGCTTCAAGCCGCTCGAGCGAGTTGCGCGGCCAAAAGGGTTAATGGGAGGAAGTGGTTTGTTTGCCAAGGGTCTACTTCATTGGATGAATGTTGGCGCTCTTATTAATAGAGCTTGTACACCCTACAGTGTAAGTATACTACCAGAGAACTCACCCGTTTTTTGATTTCTAAATTGTTTGCAGGATCTCAGAGCCGAGTTTCCTGGCCAATGCCACCCAAAAAGGATAGCCCAAGGCTCGTGATTGTTCAATTTTGTTCCATTGTATTTAATTTACCGGGCCGGTGAAACACACACTGCTTCCTGCCCGCTGGCGCAATAGGCTGACTTGCCGCAAGGGATGGTTGTTTCGCCCAACCAAGGCTGTGCTAAATAACTGTTCCGAACAAAGCGCCCACACCGGCAGTAACCCCCATGGCAAGCGCGCCCCAAAACGTAACCCGGCCCGCGGCTTTCCAGACGGGCGCTCCACCCGCGTTGGCAGACAGGGCGCCCAGCCCGGCCAGAAAAACCAGCGATACACCAAAGACAGCCGGCACCAGCAGCACCGGTGGCACGAACAGCACGGTCAGAAGGGGCATGGCTGCGCCGGCAGCGAAAGAACCTGCCGAGGCGAAGGCGGCCTGGACGGGGCGCGCGGTAAAACCGTCTGCAATGCCAAGTTCATCGCGGGCGTGCGCGCCCAGCGCGTCATGCTCCATCAACTGCAAGGCAACCTGTCGCGCCAATGATGCGTCCAGTCCGCGCGCCTCGTAGATGGAGGCCAGCTCATTTTGCTCATGCACCAGATCATCTTTAAGTTCCTGGCGCTCGCGTGCCAGGTCGGCCTGTTCAGTATCGGATTGCGAGCTGACCGAGACATATTCCCCGGCTGCCATTGCCATCGCGCCTGCCACCAGCCCGGCGATGCCGGCCACCAACACGCTGTTTGCTCCTGTGTGCGCGGCAGCCACACCGATCACCAGGCTGGCTGTTGACACGATTCCATCGTTGGCGCCCAGCACAGCCGCGCGCAGCCAGCCGATCCGTTCCATACGATGTCGTTCAATGTGTATTCCGGGCATGCTTTTTCTACTCCGATAATCTGGAAAAATGGGGAAATGCTGAGTTATTTTATGTGACAAACTCTCATTAGTATAAGCTGAATTCCACGTCAACATCAAATGATCTTCAAATATTTCAACTGGCGAAGTATTTTGGAAGGATATTCCACCTGAATACCACCTCAAAATAAAATCGCCTCCATTTACCTTCATCCGGCGTATCCGTTCAGTTGGGTAAAACCCGATTTTGGCAAGTAACAAAGAGTCTGATTATAGGTAATGGACAGCAGTAGGGAAACAGCGAGACAAGATGTAAACTGTAAGCATGAATTTGGCTCCTGAATTGCCGATTTCGGCAGAAGATTGGGAAAAGACGCGCGCCACGGTGCAGACGGTGGTCAGTTTGCTTTGGGAAGAGAACCAGGCGCTCAAAGCGCGAATGGTACAACTGCAAAATCAGGTAGAGAAATTGCAGACTGAGGTGGAAAAATTG
>DAIQPZ010000032.1:0-21153 GCA_036787065.1 Anaerolineaceae bacterium | reverse complement strand
GGACCCACCCGCCCTGATCGTTGCCCAAAAGGCATCCTCCGTCGGCCTGCCCGATTTCTGGTCCGATGACGCCAGCTTATGCCCGGGCTGCACCCCCCAGGCGCACCAGGGTCTGCTCGACCTCAAGACTTATATTAATAACCATTACAAACTGACCATCCAGATTTTTGATTGGTATATTTTCCGGCAGAAGTGATGATGTCTACCAACGATAAAGATTATGAATTGCAATATCAATCACCGTCTATTCGAATGTTAAGTGACTACTTTGCATTCCTGCAACATGGCCTGCCAGGCTCCCCTGGCAGCCTGTGTGGAATTTGATGGCGGCAACCCCACGCCCATCGAACAGGTCGAACATATCGCTGGCCCAGTATTGGGGTGCTATGGGGGGGGAGGATAACCGCATCAACCAGACTCTTGACCAGCTTATCAAGGCCATGTCCACTTATAAAAAATATTTTGAAATGCGCATCGATCCAGGCGCGGCCCCATGCCTTCTTTAATAACGACACCAGATCATCCACGTACCGGGAAGGCGTGGGACCAGGTTCTGCGTTTCTACCCAAGGACCCTATTGGATGGCTGATGATTTGCTTTTTTTGCGGCGGTCCATTAAATTTACGCCCAATAACAAGACGACTACCCCCGTGTCGATACAGGCATCCGCAACGTTGAACACGGCGAAGGTACTCAGTGAGATAAAATCGGTCACCTGGCCAATGAACAACCGGTCGATCAAATTGCCGACGGCTCCGCCCAGCATCAAGATCATGCCTGACCGGATCACCCAACCCTGGCCGGCGAGGCGCGGGTAATAATAAATAATCCCCGCTGAAACCACAATCGCGAAAATCATAAATATCCAACCAAAACCGGACAGCATGCTGAAGGCCATGCCCGAATTTTGCGTACGCAAGACGCGCCCGTAAGGCAGCAGCCAGCTCCACGGGGACCAGACCGCGCCTGGCGCCAGGTGGCTGCGCACCAGGTATTTCGTGGTCTGGTCTATCACGACGATCAACCCCGAAAGCAGAAAAAGCCAGAGATATTGGGATCGCGGGTTCTTCATTTATTCCATGTTCAACCGGCGCAAGGCCCTGGCGATCCGTCTCAGACTCTCTTCTTTGCCTAAGATGTCAGCGATTTCGGTCGCCCCCCCGGGGGTGGTTAGCTGACCTGATAATGCGATCCGGATTGGCCACATCACCATGTTGGTTTTCAGACCAGTCCGCGCGATATACGCTTGCAGCTCAGTTCGAAACGCCTCTTCATCCCATTTGACCATCAATTTTATCAACGGCGCGACTTCACCCAACACCTTGCGGCTTGACTCCAGGCTTGACCGGCTCTTGTCATGCACAAATGACTCAAGGTCATAGTCTGGAAGATCCGCCAAAAAGCCGACCACGCCCGGGATATCGGTTAAAACCGCTGTGCGGCTCTGGATCACCTGGCTCAGACGGGCTGTGTTGCAGGTTTCTTTTATCTTTTCCGGATAATAAGCCTGGGCCAGCGCATGAAAACGTTCGGGAGGTAGTTTATGTAAATGTTCGCCATTCAACCAGGCCAACTTAGCGATCGAAAAAGCGGCTTTAGACTTATTGATCCGGTCGATATCAAAATCACGCACCAGGTCTTCGAGGGTGAAAAATTCCCGGTCATCGCCCGGAGCCCAGCCCAACAAAGCGACCCCATTGACAATGGCTTCAGGTAGAAAGCCCTTGGCGATCAGGTCCTGAAAGGAGGCGTCGCCAGCGCGTTTGCTCAATTTCTTGCCGTCTTCTTTAACAATGTGGGGTAAATGGACATATTCGGGGACTTCCCAACCAAAGCTGGCATAAAGCAGGTTGTATTTGGGCGTTGAAGAAAGGTATTCCACACCGCGCACCACGTGGGTGATGCCCATCAAATGGTCGTCCACCACGTTCGCAAAATTATAGGTAGGGAAGCCATCCGATTTTATGAGGACCTGGTCGTCCAACTGGCGATTTTGGATGGTGATGCTGCCGTAAACACGGTCGTTGAAGGTGGTAGCGCCGCTTTCAGGTATGCGCTGGCGGATCACGGAAGAATCACCTGCTTCGAGCCGGCTCTTAATCTCGGTTGGCGTCAGAAAACGGCAGGGATTATAACCTTTAGAATGCGAGCTTTTTTTCTCGGCTTCGTCCTTCTGGCAAAAACAGAGGTAGGCCGCGCCGCTTTCGACCAACTTTTTGGCGTAACCACGATAGATACCCTGCGCCTGGCGCTGGCTCTGGACATAGGGGCCGCAACTGCCCCCTTTATCCGGCCCTTCGTCGAAATCCAGGCCAGCCAACTTCAGACTGTCGTAGATCACCTGGATAGCTTTCGGCACATTGCGCTTGCGGTCGGTATCTTCAATGCGCAAAATAAACTGTCCGCCGAAATGCCTGGCAATGCAATAAGCATACAAACCCGTACGCAGGTTGCCAATATGCATAGTCCCCGTCGGACTGGGTGCAAAACGAGTTCTAACCATAACCCTTCCCAACTTTACAAAAATTGTGTAAATCCTCAACTCAAGCTGAAAGTTACCGAATAGGAGGTGTTTTCGCTTACCAGGAAAGCGCATATACCTCAAATTTGGGTCATTTTCACAATAGCCTGAGCAGTTAAATATTGCTTGCCATTGTACCCCAGATTTCAACCAGAAAATCTATTAATTATTTCTAGTGGGGTCCCTTATAATTAGGGATATGAAGAAAAATTGGTAAGAAACCATATCGGTAAACAATAAGGCGTATCCTATGGAAGAGACTGTTTTGAATAAGTTATCCCTGGAACAATTAGCCGTAATAGACGATGAACAGAAGGCCATCTTTAGCGTGCTGTCAGAAGCCGACCAAAAGTTCTTTTCACAGACGTTCAAACCGGCGGACCTCCCGGCAGTGCTGAACCGGAAAGGCGAAATCTTAAAGCGCAATAAGTTCAACCGTGACCGCATGGACAAGGTCAAGGATGCAGTGGCAAAAAGCGCAGCCGAGGTCCCGGTCGAAAATACCCCTGAGGATATTCTGACCGCGGTAGCCGGTATGGTAGGCATTGGCGCTGCCGCGGTGGCCGTGGCATCCGATAATTCTGCCAGCTGGCGGGGAGTCAGACCCAATGATCTGGTAGCGCCCTTGCGCACCGAATTCAATACCGATAAAACCCAAATCAGCGTCGCCGGGAATCCCGACGCCCTGGCGGTCAATATTCTCCTGATCAGCTATGGCCGATATATCCCGGCGCTGACCATCAACCTGGCCACCGTAGAAAACGGCACCGAAGTTAAAATGAGCGACCTCACCTCGCAAGGCGCCCTGGAAACCCTCAAAGAAGGTGGCAAAAAGGTGTTGGGCATCGCCGCCGATAGCCTGCACCTGCTCACGCAAAGTAAAGCCAGGATCGCCTCGCCAGCCGACATTCTGAACACAGCCAATCATACCTTCAGCCAAGGCGCCGACCTGGCAGACATCGCTGGAAACCTTAAGCTCAAGGACCGTGCCTGGAAGGTGATCAAGCAAACCGCGGAAAGCATTGAGGCCCACTATAACAGCGAACAGGAAGCTGCTCGCCAGGCACGCTTTGCGCTGGAAAGGGCCTGGGATAATTACTCCCACTGCCCCACCTGCGGTGTGTCCTTCGGTCCGGACGAAACGACCTGCCGGGTGTGCGGCACAGCCCGGCCTGAAAAACCATTGAAAAGCGATCCTCGCCAACAATAAATAAACTATTGGGCTCATTCGGAATTGATGGGATAACGACCCCCGGGAAATCCTGAAGAAGCAAATATTTATGGGTCAAGTTCAGAATAAAAAAATACCTCCGGTTCAAACCAGGTTTAAAAAGGCTGATTTGACCGGAGGACTTTTTATTAGGTTTAGGGGGTTAGGAAATTATTGCAACAACATGCATTGAACCCACACTATCTTTATTAAAACGATTGAGCAGACTATATGGTTGGGTAATTTGTGATGATCAATTCAGTCATTTTACCCCGCCGATTCCCGTACCGATTAATCGCACGGTTAGCCCAAACTTCATCGATCACAAATGCACCATCCAAAAACAATTCACGCACCATTTCTGTATCTGAATTGGATAAAACAACTAAAATATGCCGCCTGGACAGTTCAATACAAACATCTCTTAACCGACATTGGTCATTCGCGGTAAAACCATCCGCGTGATATGAGGTGAAGTTAGCAGTAGATGACAACGGAACATAAGGGGGATCGAAATAGACAAAATCGCCTTGTTTCGCGAAGTCCAACACACTTTCGAAGGGCGCGTTTTGGATCACAACTTTTTGCAATGCAATGCTAACGGATTGTAAATTCTCCTCATCTAAATATTTTGGGTTCTTATACTTCCCAAAGGGAACATTAAAATACCCCCTTTTATTGACACGATATAAACCGTTATAACCAGTTTTATTCAAGTAAATCATTCTGGCGGCCCGGGCAGGTAGACTTAAATCAAAAGGGTTAAGAGAACGCAGTTTATAGAAAAAATCTTTATCATGGGGATATTTCGATAATTCCCGAATAACTTGCTTGTGATTCTCCCGGATGGCACAATAAACATCAATCAATTCTGCATTGATATCCGAAATCCTGGAATTTTTGATTTTTCCATCCCGGAATAATTTAAAGAAAAAAGCTCCTCCCCCTAAAAAGGGCTCGTGGTAATCCTCAAACGAAACAGGCAGTCGCCCCATTAATTCATCCACCAATTGAGTTTTACCACCAGCCCATTTTATAAAAGGATGGGGAAACGAATTTCCATTCACCACGGCCACTCATCTCCCCGATAATCGATCAATGACAATTTATCCTCATCTGCCCTGGCTTTCAGGAAAAAAGACAATGCAAAGGCCGCGGCTTCGTCGAGATCCAGGTCGGCGCGCGTATTTTTGTTCCCGCCCATGTAGGACTTCATCCAACCCGGGTGGTAAACCCGGAAGGTATAACCTTCTGGACGCAAGGCGTTGAACAAGATTTTGACACCCATATTGAGCGCGGCTTTCGACATACAATAGCTGAACCAGGCCGTACGCGACATTCGACCGATGCTGCCCGCTTCTGAAGAAACGAAACAGAGGCGCTTCAATGATCCCCGGTCCAGCAAGGGTAAGAAAGACTCAACCACGCGCAAAGGGCCTAAGGAATTGGTATCATACAGGCGGTGCATCTCGGGGTAATCCAGCCCTTCCCGGATCGAGCGGTGGTTGGTGGGGGAATTTACTCCGGCATTATTAATCAGCAGGTCAAGGTGATCACCCCTGGTAGATGCCACCTGCATCGCCGACCGGGTTGAGTCATTCGAGGTGACATCCAGTGGAATGAGTGCCAATTTTCCAGGGAAATCTTGCGCCAGCTCCTTTAATTCAAGCCAATCTGGCATATATTGGCCCGCCAGAACAGTCCACCCTTGAGCCAGCAGTATTTTACACAGCGAAAAACCCAGGCCGCGATCCGCGCCAGTGACCCATGCAATCGATTCCATGTGGCTCACAAAACCGGATAATAGGTCGATGGCAGTTTGCGTTCAAGGGCCTGTTCTGCCGTGAAAGCGATCTGCAACAGCAGGTGTTCTTCCCAATGCCGGCCCATCGCTTGCATACCCACTGGCAGACCCGCATCGTCATATCCGACAGGGAAGGCGATCGCCGGATGGCCGGTGAAATTTCCGGGAAACACAAAACGCATCAGTTCTGTAACCGTACCCAGATCGGACCAATCCCCATTAATCCTACCCCCCGGAATGACCGGGGCTGTGATGGCTGTGGCGGGTGTCATGATCACATCGACTTCTTCATAGGCTTTCTGAAAGATAGCGATCGCCTTCGTGCGCATGCGTTGGCTTTGCAGGTAATCGTATGCTGTCATATTTCTGGCCAGTTCAAGACTGATGCGCACACTATCGCCCTGTTCATTTTTATGGTCCGCGTAACGCTGGGTCGAAGCCGCCAGCTCGGTCAGGATGGTAACGGCGTGGGCCACGCGCATGGCATCCAGATCAGGGATGGTGATCTCCTTCAAAATTGCCCCCGCCTCAGACAATTTCCGTAACATGGCCTTGCATGTTGCCACAACCACCGGGCTGGCATGCTCAAACCAGGCCGGGTAAATTCCCAGGGTTAAACCGGATAAATTGGGGTTATTCCAGCCATCCACGCGCACGGGCGGCTGGTATTGGGTATTACCATCCAGTGGATCGACCCCCGCCATGATCTGGTAAGCCAGCGCCACATCTCCCACACTGGCGCCGATCGGCCCAAAATGGCCCACGCTCCACTCCAACGGTGTCGAGCCGTACCCGCTCAACCGGCCAAATGTAGGTTTCAACCCCACCAGGCCGCACAGAGAAGCTGGAATACGAATCGAGCCGCCACCATCTGCACCGATGGCCAGCGGGCAGAAACCCGCTGCAACCGCCGCCGCGGACCCACTGGAGCTGCCACCCGTATCATGGTCTTTAGCATAAGGATTACGCGCCAAACCGTAGTGGGAATTATATCCATTCGGGTTGATCCCAATTTCATGCATATTCGTTTTTCCGAGCAGCAGCGCCCCAGCGGCGCGCAACCGCGCAACCACGGTTGAATCTTCCTTAACCGGCTCCTGACCAATATAACTGGTCCCGAAGGTGGTCGGATAAGGCGCGAGGCTGAGCTCATCTTTGATCGCTACCGGTACGCCATCCATCAAGCTGAGCGGCTTGCCGGCTTTAAACCGCTCCGTCGAGGCCTGTGCCTGTGCCATGACGTCTTCACGATATAATGCGATAAATGCCCGCAAAGGGGGTTCTGCCTGATCGCTGGAAACGATAGAGAAAATGACCTTTTCCGCCACTTCGAGCGGCGTCGTTTTACCAGCGCGATAAGCCTCGGCGAAATCGGCGATGGTCTTAAATGGAAAATTCACCGGGTGCGATGCCGCATCGATGGGGTGCTGCTCGACGGGCTCTGGTTCTGGTTCAAGGGCCACCAGCGGCAATAAAGTCGGGGGCTCATCAATCACCAGATGGCGCAGCTTAATGATCCCGCCATTCTCGAGTAAATTTCCAATGATCATTGGGCGCAGCACCGCGCTTTCCAGGGCCGACCTGAAAAATGAGAGTTTCAAACCACTTAATTTTGGCAGCCGCAGAGATTTAAGTTCATATTCGGACATTTAACTCTCCCAGAATTTCAGCATCGTAGCTTGGACAAAATGAAATGCATAAGGACCGAATTTTAGGTGTTTGCGAGTGCTTCGCACTCGCAAACACCTAAAATTCGGAGACTCTTTTCTCGCGGTTGGGCAGTTACGATTTTATCACGTTATTCAGGATAAGAAAAATAGAGCAGCCCAGTGCAAAACGTATCCGATCTCGGCGTTTTTTGGAGGAATTGTGTTACAATCTTTCCGAATTAGAGGATTGATATCAGCTTATTCAAGGTTCTTATACAGAGGATGGCAGAACAGACATGACCGATACAGCAATTTATGATATAGCAATCATCGGCGGCGGTGTGGTCGGCCTGGCCACAGCCATGGCCTTGACCCAACAGGTTCATCTTCCGATGATCGTCCTGGAGGCTGAAAATCGCCTCGCAGCCCATCAAACGGGTAATAACAGCGGGGTAATCCATTCTGGCATTTATTACAAGCCCGGTTCATTAAAAGCGCGCAATTGTGTTGAAGGCCGCCTGGCCTTATATGAATTCTGCGCGGAGCACGACATCAGCCACGAGCACAGCGGTAAAGTGATTATTGCCACCACCCCTGGTGAGCTTCCCCGCGTAGATACCCTTGAACAGCGCGGACATGCCAATGGCCTGGAAGGGCTGCGGCGGCTTTCACCGGAACAGATTAAGGAATACGAGCCACATGCCGTCGGGTTGGCCGGTCTTTATGTGCCCCAAACCGGGATCGTCAATTACACCCAGGTCACCGAAACTTACGCGAAAATCGTCCAAGATGGCGGGGGCGTCATCCAAAAAAATTCACGCGTATTATCGGTCAAAAAAATAGCGGATGGCTACGTGCTTGAAACCACACAGGGACCGGTGCATTGCCGCAGCCTGATTAATTGTGCTGGGTTGCAGTCGGACCGCGTCGCGCGTCTGTGCGGTACCAACCCTGGCCTGCAAATCATCCCATTCCGTGGCGAATATTATGAACTGGCCCCAGAGCGCCACTATTTGATCAACAACTTGCTCTATCCGGTTCCCGACCCGCGTTTCCCCTTCCTGGGTGCACATTTCACCCGCATGGTGCGCGGCGGGATCGAGATTGGCCCCAACGCCGTGCTTGCTTTCAAGCGCGAGGGTTATAAGATGACCACCATCTCACTCCGCGATATGGCTGAATATGGTTTTTACAGCGGGTTCTGGCGCATGGGCTTGAAGTATTGGAAAATGGGTTTCAACGAATTCTACCAGTCACTCAACAAACACGCATACTGGAAGGCCCTGCAGAAAATGGTGCCGGAAATCCAATATAATGATATCCACCGCTCAGGTGCGGGTGTCCGCGCTCAGGCCCTCACCCCCAACGGCGAACTTTTAGACGACTTCTGCATCGTTGAAGCGGCCCACATGATTCACGTGCTCAATGCCCCCTCGCCCGCTGCCACCGCATCCATCAGTATTGGCAAAACCATTGCGAGCATGGCGATCAAAAATTTTGCCGTCGCCTGATCGACTGAAAAAAGTTCCCAAAATAGAGGTGTTTGCGGGTGCTACGCACCCGCAAACACCTCTATTTTGGTCTTTCATATTTCTTGCTTAACCATGGCCACAGCGGGTTGAGGCTGGCGCACAAAGCGAATGAAAACCAGCATTGCCAGAAAACGACCTATCCCAGACAGGATGAACACCGCGTGGTAACCAAACTGACCTGCGATCACCCCACCGATGGCCGCACCAATCGCGGATGCGAAAGCAATGGCGATCTGGTTCAGCGCCGTAAAACGGGCGCGATGCTCGGGTGGGGTTAATGCGAGTAGGAAATTGAATGAGGCCAGGTTGAAACCACCCCAAAGGATGCCGCTGCCGATCTGGATGGGAATGGTGTGCCAGACATTTGTGGTAAAAACCCAGGAAATAGGGAGAATGGGGATCAACAAACCGGTTAAAAGCTGCACCCGCCGCGGCCCCCAGCGATCGGAGAGCTGTCCAAACCAGCGCTGGGCCGGCAAACCGGTCAGGCTGGCTACCAGGCTGGTCACCCCCACCATGGCTGCCGTAGCGTGTAAATCCTGCACCAGGTAGATGGTAAAGAACGGTCCGGCGAGATTCATCGAGAAATTCCAAAACGCATTATACAGGCAAAAGGTGGCAAAGTTGGAGTCAGCCCTCAGGCTCGCCAATAGCCCGGCTGGCGAATAAGAACGCAAATCCTGAGGGATGGCCGGTTTATTCGGCTCACGGATACGCGCATAGCTGTAAGTCGAGACCGAGCCCACGATAAAAGCCACCATCAAGGCCAGTTGGTAGCCCACGGGAGCATGGGTGTGTGTAATGAGCTGGCCAACCAGGAGGATGGAGACCATATTGCTGATCCCCATCATAATATTGCGCGCGCTAAAATAGCGCCCGCGCCAGGCCAGCGGGACCACGTCCCCGGTCATCGACGTCCAGGCCGGTAAGGACAGGTTAGCGAAAGCATCTGCCGTCACCTTCAAGGCAATAGCAATATACACAGCGGACGGGCCAGCAAAAAGCAGCGGGGTGAGCGCCAACAGCGGCAGGGTCAAGCGAGTGATACCACCCCCACCCAGCAAGACAATCAGTTTACGCTTACCCAAGCGATCCGCCAGGATAGCGCCTGGCAGCAACAACAGGGTGGCGCTTAAACTGGCTAAAGAGGCCATCAAACCGATCTGAGTGCTGGTTGCGCCTAATGCCAGGATAAACAAAGGGATATAGGTCACCGTAATGGCATCGCCGGCCGAGGCGAAAAAGCCATCGAAGAAGAACCAGCGCAAATTGTCACGAATATCTTTGGGCAGTTGTTCTGACCAGGTTCCCCCCGCGGTCATCAACGCAGCATTTTGTCTGATCCGCTGCCAGGCGGCCTTACTGGAACGATAAGGTGTCATAGAATGATGAGGATCAGGCTCGCGTGGGCAGTAAAAGCACCACCCACAGCCTTACTGATCCCCTACACCTGTTCAAAATAAGGTGTGTTGACGATAAAAAGCGTCGCGCGGTGCTGGTCCGGTTCAGCCGGGCAGCAGGTCTCTTTCAATAAATCCACAGTTGACTGAACTTTTTCGTCTTCAACACCAATCATCAAGGTCACATTTCCCCGGCGTAAAAAACCACCCGTACTGGCGACACGGGTCACCCGTAAACCATGGCTGACCAATTGATCAATCACAGCTTCGTCATCGCTATCGCGTACAATTGCCAGAATTAATTTCATGCGCCAATTCCTTTAAAATTGTTCAAATTGTTCCACATCCAGGACATAGATACTGGCTCCCCCGACCTCGGCCTCGATCATCATTGGCTGGCCCTGCAAAAGGGGATTCTCAACCCGCGCCGGAATATAAGTCCTGCGAACATGGCAGGATTCCCGGATAATTTTCAAAAGTATTTCACGCCTGGCGCGATTGATTCCGATAAGCAAGCACACGGTAGAATTTTGTAAAAATCCACCACTACTGTCTACCAGGGTGAAATAAAATCCGCCTTGCACCAGGTGGTGTGTGAGATCACCGCCCTGTTCGCCGGCTGAAACAACTACAATTAATTCGTTGATTGGGTCGCTGGTTGCCAATTTTTATTCTCCCGTTATCACAATTATACTGAGGTTTGGAAATTAATGTGATATAAAATAAAACCTGACCGCTCAAACTGTCTCCAAAAGACCCGAATTTGAGGTGTTTGCGCTTACCAGGTAAGCGCAAACACCTCAAATTCGGCAACTTTCACCCTAAGCTGAGTAGTTTGACAATGTCATGTTTCGGTTGGCTTTTCTTGATGTGTTCGTAAGCGAGATTTGCGAGAACGGGTACGGTTGATCAAATGTTCAACAATCAAGTCAGCTGCTTCTTGAATCGATAATTTTGGCAAAGGGATTGCGGCTCGCAGCAGTTCGCGCACATTTCTAACCGAAAACAAGGGCAAGACTTCGACCTCGTACTGTTTGAGCAAAGCCGGATCTAGGGCATAGCGCTCGTGTAGCGGCCGCGCTTGACAACGAGTCATTACGGGGAATGCTGGCTCGGATTCTACACTCCGAAACAGCGGCCATCATCCCTTGGCTTGTTGCCAGTGCTGTCATTGTGTGTATTGCCATTGCTGTAATTTGGTTTTCAGCTAAGAATGGCGAGGATAATATGGGCGTCACAGCAATAGCATTAACTGGGTTATTGATATCACCAGTTTCGTGGCATGCATTATGGGTATGGATCGTCCCCATTTCAATTTTTACAGCTTATGCCGCTTATTGCAATCGGAGCATATTCCTCTGGGTTTGTGCTGTAGTACCGTTTAGTATCGTAGCTTTTAGAATGGATAAATGGTTCATTCCTGACCCTTGGCATACGCGTCCGTTGTATGGCATACAATTAGTTACATCAAATATAGTTACATTTGCATCCGTCCTCTTGATTATATGTCTCCTACTCTACTTAACTCTCAACAAAAAAAACGCGCGGAGTAACAAGCTCCAAGTAGGTTAAAAAAAACGGTCGGCGGATTTTTTCGCTGGGCAGGGGTTGCATGTTATATTATTATTCATGCAACCTCCTGTTATATAAAAGTATTTAAAGAGAATCTTGTTCAATAAGGAAATGAAGGAAATGGAACAAACAAGTGTGGTGTTGTTGCATTTACAGCAATGGGCCGAAAACCAGGAGTCCGTCCGAGCAATGCTATTGACAAGTTCGCGAACTAACACAAATGCTAAAGTGGATATCTTTTCCGATTATGATGTTATTCTGGTGGTTAAGGATATCCATCCTTTTTTTACTGATAGGAAGTGGTTGCAGGATTTTGGAGAGGCTCTAGTGACATATTGGGATCCGATCCACCCTATACCTGAATATGGCATGGAAATAGTAGCCAACGTTATTCAATATGCAGATGGGTTGCATATTGATTTCAATCTTTGGCCGATTGAACTTTTGCGTCAGATCGTGAAAGCAACCAGATTACCTAATGGTCTTGATGATGGTTATACAATTCTGGTCGACAAAGATCACCTGACTGAAGGGATGGCGAAGCCTACCTACCAAGCCTATATTCCGAAACCACCCACCGAAGATGAATATCATAAGGTGATCGAGGACTTTTTTAGTGACGTTCCCTATGTCGTAAAATGTCTTAAACGCGATGAGTTGATGCCCGCAAAATGGTGTTTGGACTTTGATATGAAGCAAAATTTTCTTCGTCAGATGCTTGTATGGCAGATAGAAATCGATCATAACTGGTCCGCGCCGGAGGGGAACCTGGGGAAGGGTTTGAAAAAAAAGTTACCTCTTAGTATTTGGACAGAATTGGAAAATACTTATGCTGCCGCTGGCATCGAGGAAAACTGGGAAGCGTTATTTAGGATGCTTGCCTTATTTCGCAAAGTTGGGATCGGGGTGGCGAACCATTTGAAGTTTGACTATCCACTGGAACTCGACGAAGGGGTCAGAGCCTATGCCCAGAAAATGAAATACATCGAATTGATCACTGGCTAGAAGGGTTAAATATAATGAGTGATGTTCCTCCTGATCGAGGTCGAGACAGCGAACTCATACGCCATTTGAAAAGCATTGCAGAGGGAATTTTTCACCGATATGGCATAAATTTTAAGGATGCCAAACGAGCGGGGGGATGGTCAAATGCCACCTGGTTGGCCGATGGACTGGCGCTGCGCCTATCGGTCCAGCAAGGGAAAGAGGATATTCGACGCGAGGCCAAACTTGCTCTACTGCTTCCTCCAGAAGTTGGCTATCCTCCGATCCTTGAAACCGGAGTGACGGATGGTTATGAATGGAGTCTTTCCAAAAAAATACCTGGAAATAATTTAGGAGAGATATGGCCTACGTTAGATTGGGATCAGCGCATGGCTGCGCTACCCCAATTATGGAAAAAGGTGGCAGCGGTTCATTCTGTTGATATTTCGGCGGCGGCTGAGCTATTTTGTTACCCCTTACCCCCCGTAGGTCAAAAACTCTGGATTAGGACAGAAATACTCCGATTCTTTTTTAATGTCGGAAGAAGACTAGCTTTATTCCCCTCTTGGCGAGGTAACTTGACATTGTCAAAGTAGTTATAAAAAAGAACAAAATTTTCAGCCATTCAGCTTATTTGGGGAATGGCTACCTTCGCCTGATTTCTAGATAACTCAGGTCCATTTTCGACTTATACGCCAGGATAGGCTGGCACAATTGGAGGGATCAGATTTATAATGATGGATGGCATGGCTCAAATGAGTCAAGAAAGTTGTCTCTTTTCGCGAGAGCAGTTACCCAATAATGATGAACATCATTTTCAGGAGGACCTATGAATTATAGACATTTGGGAAAAGCAGGGATAAAGCTCAGTGAATTATCACTGGGATCGTGGGTTACGTATGGTGGGCAGGTGGGTGAAGACACCGCCTTTCAATGCATGCAGGCTGCTTATGAGGCTGGAGTAAATTTCTTTGACAACGCCGAAGCCTACGCAGACGGCAATGCGGAGATTGTCATGGGCAACGTGCTCAAGAAAACCGCCTGGCGCCGCGAAAGCTACGTTGTTTCTACAAAAATATTTTGGGGAGGCCAGGGGCCAAACGACACAGGGCTATCTTACAAACACGTGGTGGAAGGCGTCAATAATGCCCTGCGCCGCCTGCAACTGGATTATGTAGACCTGGTTTTCTGCCACCGGCCCGACCCTGATACACCGATTGAAGAAACCGTATGGGCGATGGACCAGGTGATCCGCCAGGGAAAAGCTTTGTATTGGGGGACTTCCGAATGGAGCGCCGCTGAGATCATGCGCGCCGATGGCCTGGCGCGACAAAACGGGCTGCGACCACCCAGTATGGAACAGCCCCAGTATAATCTTTTGAACCGCCGGCGGGTCGAGGTAGAATTTGCGCCGCTGTTCCGCGACCTGGGCTACGGCACCACCATCTTCAGCCCACTGGCATCCGGGCTGCTCAGCGGAAAATATGCTAAAGGCATTCCCGCCGACAGCCGCGCTGCCCTAAAGGGATATGAATGGCTGAAGGAACATGTGGTGACGGCAGAAAATATTGCCCGCATCGCTCCCATGCATGATCTGGCGGCTGAATTGGGCTGCAGCATGGCTCAGTTGGCCCTGGCCTGGTGCCTTAAGAACCCCCACGTCAGCACTGTGATAACCGGCGCCAGCCGGGTTGAACAGGTGCGCGATAATATGAAAGCCATCGATGTGATACCTCAGCTCACACCCGAGGTGATGCAGCGCATCGAAAACATTGTCGGGAAAAAGGAAAACGAGGCCTAAACGGACCCGGCTTGTTTAGGCCCTTTGCCCAGGCCTTTCATATAGGTAAAACCAGCCATACCACCCTGCATGGAAAGCACATTCGTCCATCCATTCCGGCGCAGCCACACCGCGATTGATAGACTGCGGGCGCCTTCCTGGCAAATCACAATAATTTCCTGTCCTTTATTCAACACAGCGTTGGGGAAGATGGCAGTCCCCAACGCTGACAATTGACTTAGAGGCGTGGTAACTACCCGCTGATCCTCCATGGGCATCCGGCTAACCTCATAAGGCTCGCGCACATCCAGGATAATAAACGGCTGGTCGGTGGTCAATTTGGCGCTCACATCTTCCAGACTGATTTCGAATTCATTTTTTGGAAATTGCATCAGTCTCCTTGGGTTTTCTTACCCGGTGGGGTTTAGGCG
The DNA here is from genome assembly GCA_036787065.1 of Anaerolineaceae bacterium. Taxonomy (GTDB): domain Bacteria; phylum Chloroflexota; class Anaerolineae; order Anaerolineales; family Anaerolineaceae; genus JAJYIW01. Next base: position 6,270 of record DAIQPZ010000032.1, on the reverse strand, counting down.
GTTGGAACATCTTTTGGAGATCTTCCGCCATTCCGGGAGTTAAATACATATTCACCGGACCAAGGAAAGGTACAGGGCCGCCCCAACCAATAAGGGTCATTGTGGCTGTATCGATGCTCAAGCGTTGAAAATTATCCAATGGCAGTCCCAAGGCGTATGCCACCAGCAGTCGAATGGCATCGGAGTGGGAAAAACAGGCGAGCATATCCATTTTGTCGTGCCCGGCGACGATTGCGTCTACGCTTTGGGCCAGCCGACTTTGCGCTTCCGCGAAGCTCTCTCCACCTGGAAAGCGCATGGAGGCAGGGTTCTCCTGGACCGTTTTCCATATTTTGCGCCGGCGCAGCCGGCCGATGGACAGACCTTGCCATTCGCCAAAATCTATCTCGAGCAATCCAGGTTGAAGATTGACGGGTAGACCCAGGGCATCCGCAAGCGGCTGCGCGGTTTCTACCGCGCGGTCTAAAGGGCTGCTGTAAATGGCTTTGAAAGGAAGACGGCAAAGCGCCTGAGCCACCACCTGGGCTTGCTGCCGCCCATGTTCGTTCAGGTGAACATCCGGCAGGCGGCCCGCCAGACGCTTGCCCACAAAATCATTGGTACCATGACGAATAAATAAGATAATTGACATTTAGATTTTCACTTACCCGTAAATGATTATTTTTTTGGTAACCTTTCAGCGCCTCATGAAAAGGGCCCGAATTTGATGTGTTTGTGGATGCTTCGCATCCACAAACACATCAAATTCGGTATCTTCTTCCAATTGCTGGGCTGTTACAATTTTTTATTTTCGTTTGCCAGATCGGCCAGCGCTTTGGCCTGAGCCTCACGCCAACGGGCTACCCGCTCTGACACCTGGGCTTCATACCCCAGATCGGATGGCGCATAAAACGCTGTCCCCAATAAGCCAGTTGGCAAGTATTGTTGGGGGATAAAATGACCGGGGAAATTGTGCGGATACTGGTAACCCTCGCCGTGGTGAAGTGCTTTTGAATCACGGTTACCATCCATCAGGTGCTGCGGCACCGGACCAGCCCCTTCTTTTTCAATGCTTTCCCTGGCCTTGAAATAACCACCGGTCGAATTGGATTTTGGCGCCGTCGCCAGGTAGAGGGTTGCTTCAACGATGGGATAGACGCCTTCGGGCATCCCGATATATTCAAAAGCCTGCGCGGCGGAATTGGCGACCACTAAACCCAACGGATCTCCCAGACCAATATCTTCACCGGAAAGGACGATCAGCCGGCGTAAGATGAAGCGCGGGTCTTCACCCGCATATAACATTTTTGCCAGCCAGTATAGCGCCGCGTCCGGATCCGAGCCTCGCACTGACTTGATAAAAGCCGAAATCGTGTCATAGTGGGCATCGCCATTCCGGTCATATAACACCGCCCGCTTCTGGATCGATTCCTGGGCGATATCCAGGCTGATATGGATCACACCCCGTTCATCCACCGCCGTGCTTTCGACCGCCAGTTCGAGCGCATTCAAAATATTGCGCGCGTCGCCCCCGGCCACCTGGATCAGATGCAGCCTGGCGTCGGCATCCAACACGATCGGTTTACCGCCATACCCGCGCTCCACATCGCTTAGAGCCCGGTCTAGAATGGTGGCAATATCTTTTTCAGTCAGCGGGTAAAGTTCAAAGACCCGTGAACGCGACACGAGCGCTTTAATTACATCGAAGTAGGGGTTTTCGGTCGTCGCGCCGATCAGGGTGACCATGCCGATCTCGACATGAGGCAGCAGTGCATCCTGCTGCGCTTTATTCCAACGATGCACTTCATCGATAAAAAGGGTGGTGCGGTGCCCGTGCAGCCGGCGCCGCTCGCGAGCTTCATCGATCACCCGGCGTAAATCGGCCACCCCCGCCAGCACCGCCGACATGGTCTCAAAATGGGAGCGGGTATGGTTGGCGATCACCCGCGCCAGGGTAGTTTTGCCCGTGCCGGGTGGTCCAAAAATAATAATTGAAGAAAACAGGCGGTCTGTTTCAATGGCCCGGCGTAAAAGCCGGCCCGGCCCGATGATATGCTCCTGCCCGACATACTCTTCCAACAGGCGCGGGCGCATTCGATCAGCCAACGGCGCCTCGCGGGTCATCCTTTCGTTCATCGCATGCTCAAACAGGTCCATAACTTATGATAATACAGCCATCCAGTCTTCCCGTCAACCATATCGCCAACCCTCTGGCCCAAAAGGTGGGGAATAATCGCCAACCAGATTACAGCTTATTGAATGCCTTATCGATTAACATCCAACCTATCTATCTGCCACAGGTGGACAAGCAAAAGTAGACTTTGAATTCAAATCCGGTTAAAAAGAGCCGGACTCAATCTTTTCCGCGTGTTTATTCGCGCCGGCTGGCGCGAATAAACACGCTTTTTTTTTACTCTCCGCCCGTGATGAGAAGTTACGCACACCTTTCTCTTTTGCAGTGAAGGTTCTATAATCGGATAGGGGACAAATCCGATTATTCGATTAAACCAAGCGGAGACATCTTTATGCAGACCATGCTGGCAGCTGTATTACATGACTTCAACCAACTTTCCCTGGAACAGGCGCCCATCCCCGAGCCAAAAAGTTTTGGAACGGTGGTGGTAAGAATTAAGTCTTGCGGATTTTGCGCCACTGATTATAAGGCCATCACCGGGCGACGGCGCAATGTAACCTTCCCATTCATACCCGGCCACGAGCCGGCTGGCGTGGTGGCGGCGGTTGGCCCTGGCGTCACCCACTTCAAAGAAGGCGATGAGGTGATCGTGTCCCCTTCGGGTTCCTGCGGGATGTGCCATAACTGCCGCGGCGGCACACCGCATTATTGCGAGCACGCCTTCACTACCGGCGGCGACGGCCCGGTAGACGTGTGGCCGGGGGCTTTTGCCGAGTATATGCTGACCATGGAAAGCTGCCTGTACCACAAACCGGCTAACCTGACCTTTGACCAGGCCTGCCTGACCGAGCCCCTCTCAGGCGCATGGAAAGGGGTTATCCAATACAGCCAGATGACCCTGGGTGATGATGTGGTGGTCATCGGTGTGGGCAGTATCGGTTTGATGGTTATGATGGTGGCCAAAGCAGCCGGGGCGGGTCGCCTGATCGCCATCGACTCGAGCCCGTATGCCCGCGAAAAAGCCCTGGCGCTGGGCGCTACTCACGCGCTCGACCCGGCCGCGCCCGATATTAAAGATCAGGTAGCTGCCGCCATGCCCAATGGACCCGATCTAATCGTTGAAGCGGCTGGCCCCATCGATGCGGTTAAGCTGATGGTGGCCCTCCGCAGGCGCGGCACGCGCTGGAACATCTTCGGGATCACCACCCATGAAACTTTTGAGCTGGATGGGGGTCTGACCCATTTCCTCGAAGGGCGCATGGACGCCAGTTTTGGCACGACCCCACTGGCCATGAGCAAATCGATCCACTTGATGGAATCAGGATTGATCGATATCGAAAAAACCATCACCCACCGCTTCCCATTGAGCCAGATCCACACCGGGGTAGCAATGATGGGCCAACCCAACCGCAACAAAGTCATCATCCAACCATGAAAGCCATCGTTAATACCGCCCCCGGACAATTATCCTGGTTGGACACCCCACAACCCATCCCAGGCCCTGGCCAGGTGCTCATTCGCACCGCGGCTTGCGGAATTTGCGCCACGGATATTTCCATGATCGCCGGCTGGGACCGCACCCGCTTCCCTTGCATCCCTGGCCACGAATGGTCAGGCCGAGTCGATGCGGTTGGCACGGGTGTCGACCCATGCCTGGTTGGCCAGCCCTGCGTGGCGGAAAACGTCCTCGCAGACGGGGGTGAGGTCGGGTTCGAGCATCCTGGCGGGTACGCCCAATACCTGCTGAGTGAGGCGAGCAACGTGTATCCGCTCCCTGAGGATTATCCCCTCAGGCAGGCCGCCCTGATCGAACCCCTGGCTGTGGTCGTACGCGGCCTGAAACGCCTGGGGATCGTGGGTCGCCCCCCGGTAAGCGGACGCAGCGCGCTGGTCTTTGGCGACGGCCCGATCGGTTTGATCGCGGTACTCCTCTTGCACCATTACGGGCTTGAAGACGTGACCCTGGCCGGGGGGCGCGAGCCGCGCCTGGCCTTAGCCGCATCCCTGGGTGCGATTGATACGATTAATTACCACACTCGCGGCGATGCTTTGATCGCAGCCATCCTCGACCACCACCAGGGTCCTTTCTCTTATGTAATCGAGGCGAGCGGATCGGCGGCGGCCATGGCTGCTGCCATCAAGACGGCCGCCAGAGAAGGTAAAGTGCTGGTGATGGGCGATTATGGCTCCAGCCAGGCCAGTTTTCTATGGAACCACCTGCTCCATCACGAGATAGAGTTGGTCGGCAGCAATGCCAGCGCCGGCGCATGGCAGGAAGCGGTGGACCTGGCAGTCCACGCCAGGCTGCCCCTTGATCGTTTGATCAGCCACCATTTTCCGGCGGTTCAATTCCAGAGGGGTTATGACCTCACACGCGGGCGCGCGGCGGAGGTGGTGAAGGTGGTGCTCGATTGGGAAACCTGACCGGACTTCTGGCAGGCTGGCATTGGACTTATGCGCTAGTCTTGCTTTACGGGCTGGTCGCGGGGTGCTTGTATCTGGTCCGGCGCAAGCTGATCCACCAACAGGCCATCTGGCGCCAACCCTTAGGTGAAGATGAAGAATTTCATTGCGGCGTTAAGGCCCGTTTCGGCCATGTAGGCGCCATCTTGTTGGGATTGGCTTTCATTTGCCTGTTCATCGGCGCTGACCAGGACGGTTTTCTCCCAGGCAAAGTCTTTGATGATACCGGCATTTTACTGTTGACGGCCAGCTTTATTGAGATGGCCATTTACCCATGGTCACCTGCCGCGCTCGAAATAGGCAGCGACTTGCGCCCGCATTGTTATAATGCCAGCCGAAAAAGATTGACCGGCGATTGGGCCAGCCAGCCCATCATCCAGGTCATCTCACTCGACCATATCCGCGTCCAGGGCACGCGCATGCCTCGGCGGACAGGTGCACCACCGGAGGACCAGCGCCTGGATTTATACCGCTTTGATCTAGGTGACCGGACATTCGAACAGCTTATGGGCTTCATCGAGCGTAAAGCCCACGTCCATTTACCCGTAAGGGAATAAAAGCCTTCAGAGCCCACCTATGACCATCGATCCCCTCATCCTTGCATTTACCGGTGTCGCTTTATTGTTAACCCTCACACCAGGTGCGGACACCCTGCTGGTGGTGCGCAGTGTGATCTCGCGCGGCCAGCGCGCCGGGTTTATGGCCATGTTCGGGATTTCAACTGGCTTATTTTTCCACGCCACCCTATCCGCGTTAGGGCTATCTGTCATCCTGGTGCGCTCCGCGGAGGCATTCGAGATCGTGAAGTTGGCCGGCGCCTGTTATCTGGTTTACCTGGGCGGGCGATCTATCTGGGGCGCTCTGCGGCATAAAGCAGGTGATGGCCTGGCTGGCGGCCGCGGCCAGGGTAACGCAAGGCCCGTAGAAACACCTTCTTCTAACGTCCAACCGGCCGTCGCAGGTCGCAAATCGTATTTTGAGGGATTGACCACCAATTTACTTAACCCAAAAGTGGCCATCTTTTACCTGGCCTTTTTACCCCAGTTTATCCGGCCGGGCGAACCCGTGTTGGGCAAGTCCTTGTTACTGGCCGGGATCCATTTTATCCTGGGAATCATCTGGCTTTCATTGGTCACCCTCTTTCTGGATAAAATGCGCCGTTGGATCACCCACCCGCGCACTCAGCGCATTCTTGAAAGCGTAACCGGGGTCATTCTGATCGGTTTTGGTCTTCGCCTGGCGGTTGAACGCCGTTGAGAGCAGGTTAAAAGGAGGGATCGATGCCACGAAATTTGGATCAGGTGCTACCAGGCCGGCTGCTGGCGGGAGCGATGATCGGCCTGGTAGCAGGCACCATACTGGAGCTGAATGTCCATCCTGCCATCATTGGCTTGCTGGTAGGGATCGCCGTTACCCTGATCGCCGGCGGGGTGCCCGGACCGCTGGAAGGCGCAGTGGTTGGGATCATTATTGGTTCGTTCGAATATATCTTGCTCGTATCGCAAGAAATGATCACAAACCCCATAGCTGGGGAGAAACTGGGCCTGCTGAGCGGGGCCATCCTGATCGGCAGTCTGGTCGGCGGCGCCTCAGGCGGGTTGATTGGCCTGGTATTTTTATGGCTAAATAAGGAAAAAAAGTAACTACTCAGCCTTGGAGTGGAAGTTTCCAAATTCGAGATGTTTGCGGGTGCT
>DAIQPZ010000003.1:0-49872 GCA_036787065.1 Anaerolineaceae bacterium | reverse complement strand
CGGGGGATAGCGGTAAACTATTGATTCCAGGTATCAAACCCATATTTCGATCAAAAGGAGAATGACCTATGAAAATCGCGGTGATTGGCGGTGGCTCAACTTACACTCCCGAGTTGATCAATGGTTTCTTGGAACGGCAAAACTCCTTGCACGTTAGCGAACTCTGGCTGATGGATATTTCTCCAGAAAGACTTGAAGTCGTTGGCAAGTTCGCCCAACGTATGGTCGCTGCGCATGGGGACCCCTTTAAAGTGATCCTGACTCAAAACCAGCGCGAAGCCGTCGCCGGCGCCAGCTATGTGATCACCCAGGTGCGGGTCGGGATGATGCCAGCACGCCGCGCAGACGAATACCTTGGACTTCGCCATGGGTTAATCGGCCAGGAAACCACAGGCATCGGGGGTATGGCCAAGGCACTACGCACTATTCCGGTCATTCTAGGTGTCGCGCGCGATATGAAGGCCACCGCCCCCCAGGCACTTTTGATTAATTTCGCCAACCCTTCCGGATTGGTGACCGAAGCGCTCAACCGGTATGCGCCAGATGTACTCTCGGTGGGTCTGTGTAATGGGCCTTTCCACATGAAAATGGAAATCCTTGAAGAGTTGGGCAAGCAGATGGGCCATCCCATCCCAACGGAAAAGGCCGAATTGAACACCCTGGGGCTGAACCACTTATCCTGGCATAGAGGATTTAAAATCGAAGGCGAAGAGGTATGGCCCCAGGTGATCAGCGGAGCCGTTGCCCAACTGCGAAAGGAAAGTGATCCCGAATGGGATCCCGACATAGTGGAAACCTTGCAGATGATCCCCAATGGTTACCTGCAATATTATTATGATACGGCCCATAAGCTGGAAGTCCAGAAAAAATGGCCGCCATCAAGGGGCGAGGAAGTGATGGCTATCGAGGCCGATCTGCTGCGCCAGTACGCCGAGCCAGATCGCAGCGAACCATCCGCCGATCTGCTGAAACGCGGTGGGGCCTATTATTCGACCGTCGCCACCCAATTGATCAATGCCCACGTCAACAATCTAGGGGAAATTCACGTCACCAATGTACGCCATAGTGGCGCCGTGCCCGGCTGGCCCAGCGATTGGGTGCTTGAAATGCCCACGCGAGTCGATGCCCACGGCATCCATCCCCTACCCGCTAAGCCCCTCCCACCTGTGTGTTTCGGGCTTCTTTCCCAGGTAAAAATGTACGAGATCCTGACTGTGGAAGCCGCTGTGCACGGTGACCGGCGCGCGGCCTACGAAGCCTTGTTAGCCCATCCGCTCGGTCCATCCGCCGGCCAGGTAAAAGCTGTGTTTGAAGACATGTTGGCCACGCACAAGGCTTATCTACCCCAGTTCTAGCCCGATCCGGAGGCTCTTCCCCATGCGTTATTTTCTCGGAATAGATGTAGGCAACAGCAAGAGTCATGCCTTAATTGTGAATGAAACCGGACACACCGCCGGTTATGGTGAAGCCGGGTGCGGCAGCCCCGAGGTGCTTGGCGTAGATGCCATGGGTGAAGTGCTCCAGGGCATTACGGCTCAAGCCTTAGAATTGGCAGGTCTTAATGTCGATCAGGTTGCCGGCGCCGGATTCGGGATCGCCGGTTACGATTGGCCCACCCAGACTCAACCCATTCGCGAGAAAATCCAGGCCGCTCTGGCTCTGCAAGCTCCGTTTGGCCTGGTCAATGATACATTGCTTGGCCTATTGGCCGGCTCCAGCGAAGGTTGGGGCGTAGCGGTTGTCTCGGGTACCGGGAGCAACTGTTGGGGACTCAACCGCCAGGGGCAAACCGGACGCGTAACCGGTGAGGGATGGTTATTTGGCGAAGCCGGTGGTGGTGGCGACGTGGTGACCTGCGCGCTTCAGGCCGTTTCCAGGGAATGGTCAAAACGGGGCCCGGCCACTCGCCTGACCCAGGCTTTTTTAAAGCACTTTGGCGAAACCGATCTGGATGCGCTCTTTGAAGGTATTGTTTATGGGCGATACCGGCTCAAGCCAAAGGATGCGATCATGGTGGTCCAACTCGCCCGCGAAGGCGATGGTGAGGCAATTAACGTTTTGGCCTGGAACGGGCGCATGTTGGGGGATATGGCATGCGGTGTAATCCGCCAACTCCACCTCGAAAATGAAGAAACCGAAATTGTGCTGATTGGCAGTCTTTACGAGAGTGGCGCTTTATTAATCGAGCCAATGCGCCAGGTGATCACGTCCCTGGCGCCAAAAGCCCGCATGGTACGCCTGCCTTCAAAGCCGGTGGTTGGCGCAGTGGTGTTGGGAATGCAGCAGGTGGGTCTGCCCACGGTTGACGTCCGTTCGACCCTGATCGCATCGACCCAGATGATTAATTGGCAGCCCACGGCCAGCCTGGAAGAGTTTAATGGGCAGCTCAATTAACCTGTCCAAACCAAACTGGTTTTAGCCAGGATCGCCCTTCGACCAGGCCCCGGAAACGCTTTTCTGGGTCGAACCCTCCTTCAGCCGCTCTGTCAGCTCCCAGACCTGGTATAACCCCAGATCGCCTTCTTTGCCATCCGAATAAAAGGTTTCCAGGATGCGAAAGCCGCTGTTCTGGGCATCTTCGGCCAACTCCTCTTCCGTAAAATGGTGCACGTACCGCAGTCCAGGGGCGCCTTTATCGCCGGTGGCCCGCCAATCCAACAGGGTATCGCCGGGTTCGACTTCGTCATCCGTTAATCCAACCCGTTCCCAGGGCAAGATGCGCTTCAGCCAGCGCGGGCTGCGACGAAACTGCCATTCGGAATGGATGAAGGATCCCCCAGGCTTAAGATGGGCACCCACCTGGCGCAGCAGACCCAGGCGGTTTTGCCTGCCCGGCATGTGATGGAGGGCCGCAAAGGCCATGGCACAATCAAACGGATCGGATGGCAGGTAAGGCTCCAGGCTAGGTGCTGCCAGGTTGGCAAGGCGAAAGTCGATGGCTGCAACCTTGTTGTCTCCCCGGCTGCCTTGAACAGTCTGCCGGGCGAATTCAAGCAACTGCGGGCTAAAATCCAGGCCCAGGTAAGATCCCGCGTAACCCGCGCGAGCCAGGTAGGCTGCCAGCTCACCGTTGCCACATCCCAGGTCGAGAATCTCTCCAGGTAATTGATCGCCTGCCGATTTTAAGACATAATTCCGGACGGCGCGTAAGACACCCGGCTGGATCCGCTGGCGAGTTGCCGAGAATTCGGGTGCAAAGGTCTGGTAAAATGAAGCATTCAAGTCCAATAACTGCCTGACGATCTCTGGTCGCATGCCTGTGATTATAGCCTGTCTTTATTACGGTAGGTCAAGTGATGCTGAGTATTCTCAAGAAGCAGTGGTTTAACCTGTTAAAAATCCTGATCAGCGCCGGACTGCTGATTTATTTGCTGTTCTTCAAAACGGACCTGGGCCAGCTGTTACAAATATTACGCAAAGCTGCCTGGGGCTATCTGGCATTAGCCGCCTTACTGATGATCGCTGGCACAGCCCTGCGCGCGGTGCGCTGGCAGGTGCTGCTGAACGCACTCGATATCCATGTACCGCTCCCCCGCCTGGTCGGCTTATATTTTGTCGGCGCCTTCTTCAACATTTTCATGCCGAGTGGGTTGGGGGGCGACGCGGTTAAAATGGTCGAGCTGAGCCGGTCGACCGGTAAAGTTCCCGAAGCCATTGGCACCACGCTGGTGGACCGGGCGGTGGGATTGTGGGTCTTATTTGTCATGGCATTGGTTGCGCTGCCCTTTAGTTACCAATTTCTGCCACCCCAATCCGTCCCAGAGATCCTGGTCATTATCCTGGCAGGTGTGATCGGCGGATGGCTGGCGATGGGAACCCCGCTGATCCCCTGGTTGGGGGACAAAATCCGCCTGCCCGGACAAGAAAAGTTAACCCGTTTTTACCGCTCTATTTCCCAACTGGGTTATGCTGCCCTGGGTAAGGCCTGCCTGGTTTCGCTGGTCTTCAACCTGATGCTGATCCTGTTCAACATTCTGATTGCTTATGGCCTGGAAGTCTATCTGCCTGTGGGGATTTTCCTCCTATTCGTCCCAATTATCTCTTTCTCCCTGGCGCTGCCCATCTCGATCGGCGGTTTGGGTGTGCGAGAACAGGCTTACGTGCTTCTTTTCGGCACGCTTGGCATTTCCTCCGCGACCAGTGTGGCTCTCGGGTTGACCAACTGGCTGATCACCAACCTCATCGTCGGCCTGTTAGGCGGGATCTGGTACAGCCTGGAAGGCGCCCGAGAGTTGGCGTCCAGGAAGGGACAGGTGTAACCGTATGGCAGACACGGCAGAACGGGACCTGATACGCATCGCATCCCTCCGGCTTTTTATAACCGCTGCATTGTTAATGGATACTGGGGTGGTAGGAGAAAAGATTCAACTGGCTTATGGGTTGGGCTCTCTCATGGGCCATTTCTCAGGCAGCCGGCTGCTCAATTTAATTCCCATCTTGCTGCTGGCTGGTGTTGAAGGTTGTTTATTATGGCTGACTTTCAACCGGCCGGCCTGGTTTTTATGCCAGAGCCAGATTTGGGCCGGACGACTGGGCCGTCTGGGTGCGTTGAACTGGGTGTTTTTTGGGAGTCTGGCATTGGCCTACCTGCTGCTGCGTTTCTCCCTCGTTTTTACCCGCCTGCTCCGGTTTTTAAACCACCCTTTTATCTTCGGTAGTTTTGTCCTGGCTGGAGCAATTTTTCTGTTGGCCACGGGTTGGCCTGGCTTTACGGATGCCTCCGTCTCAGACTCCCGGCTCAAACTGGGAAGGTGGGCCGGCTTGCTCACCCAATGCATGGTGATGAGCCTGGTGTTGTACGGCGTGGTTTACCAGGTGGCGCTGTTAATTCCAGATACAGGCCGAGAATCGGGGATCAGCAGCTTTCCCCTGTCGTTAAACGGCTATTCTGAAGCCAGCCGCTATTATTACGCCTCCCTGTTTCTGGCAAAGAGCGTTTACGGGATCCAGGCCCCTCTACCGGTACTTCATCCCACGCGTTATTTGCTCCAGGCGATCCCATTCATCATCCCCAACCTGCCTGTCTGGGGGCACCGGCTCTGGCAGGTGCTGCTCTGGTTGGGTTTTACCTGGGCCGGCGGGGTTTCATTAGCCAGGCGATTGCGTCTAACCAGCCGGGTCACTGCACTGCTGGTGGCGGGTTGGGCTTTCCTTTTCTTCTTCCAGGGGCCTATTTATTACCATTTGATGGCCTGTGCGCTGCTGGTTTTGTGGGGTTTTGACTCCCAGAAATTCTGGCGCTCGACCCTCGTCATTCTTGCCGCTTCTGTGTGGGCCGGAATCAGCCGGATCAACTGGTATCCGGTGCCCGGCTTGCTGGCGATGGTACTTTATTTAATGGAACAACCCGCCAAAGGCAAGACCCTGATCCAGTATGGGTCAAGGCCGGCAGCCTGGGCCGGCCTTGGCATCGCATCCGCCTACCTGGCTAACAAAGTGTATGTGGCGATCTCGGGCGACCCAAGCTATGTGTTTGGCTCAAGCCTGACCTCGTCGTTATTAAAATACCGCTTGTGGCCAAACGCGACTTATGGAACGGGGATCGTCCTGGCCCTGGCTCTGACCATATTCCCGCTGACCTGGCTAATATTGGCCAAGGTCCTACCCCGCCTAACTGCCTGGCATCCTTTACGCTGGCTGGGAATAGGCGTCGCACTGGGTGTGCTGCTGGTGGGGGACCTGGTTGTGAGCATCAAGATTGGTGGCGGCAGCAACCTGCACAACCTGGACGCTTTTTTGCTGATGCTGGCGTTGGTAGGCGCATACCTGTTCTTCGACCGCATGGTTCCTGACCAGCCCGAGCGTATGTCACCTTTCAAGCCCTCTTGGGTGGTTCTGGGTCTTGTACTGGTCGTTCCACTCCTTCCCCTAACCATGGCCAACGTGTCCCTGGCATCTCACAACAACACCGCGGTTAATCAAGGCATCTCCGACTTACAGGCCATCCTGGATCAAGCTCGACCTGAAAGCAAAGAAGTCCTTTTTATCTCCCAGCGCCAGCTCCTCACTTTTCACGTCGTAAAGGGTGTCACACTGATACCGGATTATGAAATGACATTTCTCATGGAAATGGCCATGGCGAACAACCAGGACTACCTGCAAGCATTTGATAAAGACCTGCGCAATCACCGTTTCTCAATGATTATTACTGACCCCGTTGGCGGAACGCTGCAAGGCGACAACAGCATTTTTGGTGAGGAAAACAATGCATACGTCACCCACATCGACGGGCCCTTGCTTACCTACTACCAACCTAAAACGGTGATCCAATCACTCAATTTGCAAGTCCTCATCCCTCGTTAGCTCCTAAAATGGCTCACCAGGCGAAAAAAAAGCCATTATCCTTGATCTTTTCAAAGTCGAGGTTATAATTCAGCTATTGAATATTGGAAACTGCTCAGGCCCGTTCGAAAAGGACCCTCATGGCTGAGTAGTTACGGATATCGAATATATACTGATTGGAATGCGTATGGAAACACAGCCAGATAGCACGCACGACTTGAGTTTATTAGAGAAAATCGAACAGAACCCTGATGCAACCCAGGCCTCCCTCGCCTCCCAATTGGGAGTCGCTGTTGGAACGGTCAACTGGCATCTCAAGCGGCTGATTAATAAGGGATATATTAAAGTGCGCCGGGCCGAGCGGCGCAAGCTGCTTTACATCATTACACCCGAAGGGATCAGCTTCCGGGCGCACCTCACCATGGATTATATCCAAAATTCATTACGCATCTATCGCCAGACACGCCAGCAGGTTCTGGCTTGCCTGGTCAAAGTCAGGCAGGCCGGTTGTCATACGGTCAGATTGGTCGGAGAGGGTGATATCGCCGAGATATGCCGTTTGACCTGCCTTGAACAAGCAATCGGCATCAGTAATGCACCAGGATTACCAGTCCTTGAGGTCCGTGGATTAAATGTAATCATAGTCATGGAAGAATTTTAATGGATCCGAGTGATATTGTTCGACTTTTTTGTAGGAAAGTATGGCTGCGAACCAGTTACCGCTGACCCCACGGCTGGATTTTCCCGTCACCTACCTGCGCCCTTCTCGCGGCTGGTTAGCTTTGGATATGCGAGAGTTGTGGACATACCGTGAATTAATCTATTTCATGGTCTGGCGAGATATCAAGGTTCGCTACAAACAAACCGCCTTGGGTGTCACCTGGGCTGTGATCCAGCCGCTGCTGACCGTTTTAATCTTTACTTTGGTCTTCGAAAAGCTGTTACACGTGCAATCAAATGGTGTGCCGTACCCGCTGTTTGCTTATTCAGCTATCCTTCCCTGGCAGCTTTTTCAGGGCGCCTTACAGCGATCCAGTATGAGCGTGGTGAGCAACGCCAACCTGCTGACAAAGGTTTATTTTCCCAGACTGATCATCCCAATTTCGGCAGTATTAGCTTCGGTGGTCGATTTCGCGATCCAATTTGTGGTCCTGCTAGGGATGATGCTGGCATATGGTGTGATGCCACAGTGGACTATCCTCTGGCTGCCCTTGCTGATGGCCCTGGCCCTGCTGACTGCCCTGGCAGTAGGTTTATGGCTCTCTGCGCTCAACGTGCAATACCGAGATGTATCCCACATCATTCCAGTGCTGATCCAGATATGGATGTATGCCTCGCCTGTGGTATACCCTATCGAGAGCATCCCAGCAAAATGGCGCCCTCTGGTGGGCTTGAACCCCATGTCTGGGGTCATCCAGGGTTTCCGTTGGGCATTGTTAGGTAAAAACCCACCCGATGTTCTGTTTATTGTTTCAGTCGCCATCGTGTTGGTTTTGTTGGTGACTGGTCTGATTTATTTCAAACATATGGAAAGAACCTTCGCCGATACCATCTAACGGACGAGATCAGGAACGGTTATGTCAGACATCGCCATACGAGTCGAACAACTCAGCAAACAATATCGGATTGGCGCGCGCCAGGAAAAGTACGATACCTTACGCGATTTGCTGATCGCATCAATCGAGACGGCCGGGCGATGGGTTAAAAGTCCGAGGCAGGCTGCACGAGATGCTTCATCTGACACCATCTGGGCTTTACAAGACATCACATTCGATGTCAAACAAGGCCAGGTGCTGGGTGTAGTTGGGCGTAACGGCGCTGGGAAGAGCACCTTGCTCAAGATTCTCTCCCGGGTGACCGAACCAACGGGTGGAATGGGTGAAATCAGGGGCCGGGTAGGCTCACTGTTGGAGGTTGGAACAGGCTTTCATCCCGAGCTGACCGGCAGAGAAAATATTTTCCTCAATGGCGCAATCCTTGGTATGCGCCGGGTGGAAATTGAAAACAAATTTTCCGAGATCGTTGAGTTCGCCGAAGTCGGCCAGTTCATCGATACACCCGTCAAACGATATTCAAGTGGGATGTACCTGCGCCTGGCGTTTGCCGTAGCCGCACATTTAGAACCCGAAATCCTGGTTGTAGATGAGGTTCTGGCGGTCGGTGACGCCGAGTTTCAACGTAAATGCCTGGGAAAGATGAGTGACGTGGCCAATCAGGGTCGCACAGTCCTCTTTGTCAGTCACAATATGTCATCTATACTGCGCTTAACCTCGGAAACATTGGTCATTGATAAAGGTCATCTGGTGCTGCGCGCGCCAACCCCAGAAGCGGTCGATTATTACCTCAACCAGGGTATATTCCAACAAGGTGAACGCATTTGGTTACCGGATGAGATCTCTCCCAGCAGCGCGCCGTTTAAACCCATTGCCTTACGCATTCGGAATGCGCAAGGGGGCGTGTGTGACAGCGTCCGCTCGGTAGAACCCTTTACGATTGAGATCGAATATGCGCTGATTTCTCCACTGACCGGCTTGCGAGTCGGCATTTACTTAAACACAGCCAGGGGAGAAACCATTTTCACCTCCTTTGACACCGACGACCCGGTTCAATTCGAACACATGAGCGCCAGGCCAGCCGGTCATTACATCAGCCGCTGTAAAATACCGGCTGACCTATTAAACGAAGGCCGTTTTACAGTTGGGACGAACGCCAGTTCATACCGCATCCGGCGTTACTTTCAGGATGAACAAGCTCTCACTTTTTCGGTTGATTCGACCGGCGCACCCGGAACACAGTGGCCAGAAGTACGCATTGGGGCCGTACGCCCAGCTTTAATCTGGCAAATTGAAGACCTGGAGCCGATTAATAGTCAACGAACAGCTGTTAATTCATAATTTATGCCTATGATTGTCCGGTAAAATTGGGTCTTTGGGAATTGCCGTGGTGAAGCCCCACATTTTGGGGTGTGAGCGTGCGTACGCACGCTCACACCCCAAAATGTGGCCCCTACCACGGTAACTCCTGGAGAACCGTAAAATTATTGCCCTGAAAATAATCCGGATCAGGTAGGCCTTAAATGAGGTTTTATGATGGATAAGAAAACCATTAAGAATATCCTGGCAGAATTCCCGTTAACGGTCGAGCTGTACTTGCTGCTACGCAATAGAAACCAGCCATCCGGACGATTTAAGTTAAAGAACTTACAGGCTACCCTGCCCGAAATAATGGCCCAGGTTAAACCCTTCGCAGACAGCGCTGCGGCTAAGACTACTCAGCCTCGAAAAATATTTATTTTTGCCACCTTGCACTACTGGATCGAGCAGGCCACTTTGCTTGGTCTGACCCTGGCAGGCAAGGGACATAAGGTCACCCTGGGCTATTTACCCTATGCTGAATGGGATAAACCGATCAGCCGTTTTGATCTGCGCCGGCAAAATTTTTATGCGCGTCAGGTGCTGCAGAATACCAGTCCGTACTTGAAAACTGTCTCCCTCCTCGACGTTCATCCCTTGCTGCAGCCACTGCCCACCGATCTGGCGCCAGCGATCGAACAGGTAACGGTTTACGATGCCCAATATACGCTCCAGGCAGAAAAAATCGACCCAGCCAGCCCCCTTTATCAACTGCGTCAGGAACGCAACCAATCCGCGGCGCGGTCAGCGCTTACCTGGCTCAAATCTCACCGGCCCGATGTAGTCGTCGTTCCGAATGGCACCATCCAGGAGTTTGGGGTTATTTACCGGGTCGCGCGCTACCTGAATATTCCCACCGTTACCTACGAATTTGGCGACCAACGCGAGCGCATCTGGCTGGCGCAAAACGCCGAAATCATGCGCCACGAAACAGATGCATTGTGGAATGCGCGAAGAGACCTGCTACTAACCGACACTCAGTTGGAGCGACTGCGGAACTTGTTTGCTGCGCGCCAGCAAGCCACGATCTGGGAAAATTTCGCACGCTTGTGGCAGGGCGTGCCTGCGCAGGGCGCAGACCAGGCACGCACCCGGCTTGGACTGGATGAGCGTCCCGTCGTTCTATTAGCCACCAACGTCCTGGGAGACAGCCTGACCTTGGGCCGGCAGATCTTTTCAGATGGGATGAGCGAATGGATCACGCGCACCGTGCAATATTTCGGAGACAGGAAAGACGTCCAATTGGTGATCCGCATTCATCCCGGCGAAGCTCTGACTCACGGTCCTTCGATGGTGGATGTGGTTAAAAACGCCTTACCAGCTATTCCAGAACACATCCATCTGATCGGCCCGCTCGAGAAAATTAATACCTACGACGTGGTCGCCGTGGCCGATCTCGGCCTGGTCTATACCACCACAGTCGGGATGGAAATGGCCATGAACGGGATCCCGGTGATCGTAGCCGGGCAAACTCATTACCGCCAGCGTGGTTTCACTCACGACCCATCCAGTTGGGAAGTTTATTTCGACCAGTTGAAAACCCTGTTAGACCAACCCTCCTTACATCGCCTCAGTCGCGAGAAGCTCATTCTGGCCTGGCAGTACGCCTACCGCTTCTTCTTCGAATTTCCCCGTCCTTTCCCATGGCACCTGCTCAGCCTGTGGGAAGATTTCAAGACTAATCCATTATCTTCGGTTTTAGGGCCTGAAGGTTGCGCTCAATACGAAGAGACGTTCAGTTATCTATCTGGAATTCCCCTGGATTGGAGCACGGTCGGTTGATGGGCCGCTTAATAATATCGAGTATGATATCGATCCATGAATAATATTGACTTGAAACAAGAAGTCATGCAGTTTTATAACCGTGTTGGCTGGCAAATTGTCAGCGATGGGATGTATCAGAATGCCAGGTACGAAGATTTACGCCCCGTGTCAGAGGCTTATATCCATCATTGCCATTTACGGGTAGCGCGCTATCTCAAGCCAACCGGCCATTATCTACTGGATGCGGGCTGCGGGCCAATCCAGTACCCGGATTACCTGGTCTATTCACATGGCTTCACCTACCGGGTGTGCGCGGATATTTCAATGGTTGCCCTGCAAGAAGCGCGTAAGCGGCTGGGCGCCAAAGGATTATATGTGGTGGCGGATGTCGCCAACCTGCCCTTCAAAGCCAATGCGTTTGAAGGGGTGGTATCGCTGCATACGCTGCACCACCTGACCCCGCCCGACCATGAGAAAGGTTACCAGGAGCTGTACCGCGTGCTCAAGTCTGGGTGTTCCGGAGTGGTGGTTAACGGCTGGAAGGAATCTTGGTTAATGAAGCGTTCTCAACGGTTGATCCAATTCATGGAACGTCGTTCTGGTGCACGCCAGCCAGAAACTGAAAAACCAGCCAGACAGACACCCGAAAACCAAACCAGTCTGTCCGAGCCTACGGGGACTTACGTGTCAAAATACGACGCTGCCTGGCTTAAGCGGGCTTTGGATGGGAAAATACCGTATGAAATTCGGGTCTGGCGTTCGGTGAGCGTCCGGTTTTTAAGAGCTGTAATCCATCCACACCTCGCTGGGCGGTTTTGGTTATGGCTGCTTTACCAGTTTGAAGAAATCTTCCCACATTTCTTTGGAGAAAAAGGCGCTTATCCTTTAATTGTGATTCGCAAGGATAACGCCACATAGGGGCGACCCGCCGTGGTTGGCAGGAACCCTGGTTGGCCAGGTAAGGTCGCCCATACTTGTTTGATCGGTTCATTACTCACTTAAAACTGGAGAACTCATGGATTGGAGCGATAAAGTTATTTTAGTTACGGGCGGCACCGGCTCGTTCGGTAAAAAATTCATTGAAATCATGCTCAAGGATTACCACCCCACCAAGTTGATCGTCTACAGCCGCGACGAGCTGAAACAGCACGAAATGCGTGTTGCGGGGTTCGACCACCCGTCGCTGCGCTACTTCATTGGTGATGTGCGAGACCAACAACGCCTGCGGCGCGCTTTACACGGTGTCGACATCGTCATCCACACGGCTGCGCTCAAGCAAGTGCCGGCGTGCGAATACAACCCGATGGAAGCGATCAAAACCAACATCCTCGGCAGCAGCAATGTAATTGAAGCAGCGCTGGATGAAGGGGTAAAAAAGGTAATGGCGCTGAGTACAGATAAAGCAGTTAACCCGGTCAACCTATACGGAGCCACCAAACTGTGCGCCGAAAAACTGTTCGTACAATCCAATTCTTATGCCGCCGGTGCTGTCACCCGCTACAGTTGCGTGCGTTACGGCAACGTGGTCGGCAGCCGCGGCAGCGTGGTGCCCGTATTTATCAAGCAGCGTCAAAACGGGAAAATTACCATCACGGATGAACGAATGACCCGTTTCTGGATTTCTCTGGAACAGGGCGTGCGCTTCGTCATCCGCTGCACCGAGCAAATGGCCGGCGGCGAGGTATTTATCCCCAAAATCCCCAGTATGAATGTGGTTGATCTGGCCAAGGCCGTGGCGCCTGGCGCCGAGATGGAGATCATCGGCATTCGCTCGGGCGAAAAGCTGCACGAAGTGCTGATCTCTGACGATGAAGCGCGCATGACGGTTGAACTGCCGGATATGTACGTCGTCCATCCGGTCGAAACCTACTGGTCGCGCGGGTTTGATTGGGAAAAGATGGGTAAGACCCTGCCGGACGGCTTCCGGTATGCCAGCAATACCAACACGGAGTGGCTCACCGTCGAACAGATCCGCCAGATTATTGCACCGGTCGAAGAAGATTACGAAAGGGATGGGATTTAATGACCCGTTTGTTGGTGACGGGGGCGAGTGGGCTTCTTGGCATCAGCCTGGCGATAGAGGCTTTTCAACGAGGTTACCAGGTCACCGGGGTAGTCAACCAGCACCCCTTGCAGGGCGTCCCCTTTGCCATCTACACAACCGACCTGGCTCGGGCTGGCGCGATCGATGCATTATTCGAATCCTGCCAGCCAGAGGCCGTGATCCATTGCGCGGCGGTGGCTAACCTGGAAACTGCCGAAGCTAATCCTGCGCTGGCGCAGCGCTTAAACGCTGAACTTCCTGGTCAGTTGGCCAGTCAGGCTTATCACCGTGGGATCCGCTTCATCCATATTTCCACCGACGCGATCTTCGACGGCGTAAAGGGCGACTATAGCGAAAAGGATCGACCCAATCCAAAGAGTGTGTATGCGCGCACCAAACTGGCCGGAGAACAGGCCGTCGCCAGCGCCTGCCCTGACGCGTTGATTGCTCGAGTAAATTTTTATGGGTGGAGCCTGTCTGGCCGTCGTAGCCTGGCTGAATTCTTCTTTAATCAGCTCAACGCAGGCCAGCGCACCCTCGGATTTACCGACGTCATCTTTTGCCCGCTGCTGGTGAATGACCTGGCCGACCTGCTGTTAACCTGCCTGGAAAAGGGGTTGAGCGGGCTCTACCATGTAGCCAGCCGTGAAGGTCTGAGCAAATACGCTTTTGGGGTAGGCGTGGCGCGCTATTTTGGCCTGGATGAAACCTTGATCATCCCTGTTTCAGTCCTTGAAAGCAATCTTGTCGCCCAGCGCTCGCCCAACCTATCCCTGAAGACAGACAAGCTCTCCACTGCCCTCAATTTATCCCTGCCTGACCAGGCCGCAGGACTGCGTCGTTTCTACACGTTATTTCGATCCGGATATCCACAGACGATCCAATCCTTCAACGGATGATAGGATCACGACAGGAGGTTCGTATGGAAATCCAAATTGGCTCACATATACTGGGTGAAAATCGTCCCACTTATTTTATCGCCGATATCTCCGCTAATCATGATGGCAGCCTGGAACGCGCCAAAAAAATAATCCACCTGGCTGCGCAGGCCGGGGCAGACGCGGCCAAATTTCAAAATTTCCGCGCCCCGCAAATTGTCTCAGAATATGGATTCCATGACATGGGATTACAGCTCTCGCACCAGTCCCACTGGAAAAAGTCGGTGGTCGAGGTGTATGCGGATGCGTCGATCCCCTTCGAATGGACACCCGAATTGAAAACCGCCTGTGATGAAGCCGGCATCGATTATTTTTCGGCGCCTTACGATTTTGGCGCCACAGATATGCTGGATCCCTACGTACCAGCCTATAAAGTTGGGTCGGGTGATATCACCTGGATTGAAGCCATTGAACGCATGGCCAGGAAGGGCAAGCCGGTATTGCTGGCTACCGGCGCATCCGACATTGGAGATGTTCAACGCGCCGTGCGCGCCATTTTGGCGATCAACCCTCAGCTCATTCTGATGCAGTGCAACACCAATTATACCGGCAGCCTGGAGAATTTCAAACACGTCCACCTGCGCGTGTTAAATGCATACCACACCATGTACCCCGATCTGATCCTGGGTCTTTCCGACCATACCCCCGGCCACGCAGCCGTATTGGGGGCTATCGCATTAGGCGCACGGGTCATCGAAAAACACTTCACTGACGACTGCCATCGCACAGGCCCAGACCACCTATTTTCAATGGAACCCGAGTCGTGGGAGAAAATGGTGGTCTCCACGCGCCAATTGGAGCAGGCGCTGGGCTCAGCCGAGAAATTTGTGACAGCCAACGAGCAAGACACTGTGATCGTCCAGCGGCGCTGCCTGCGGTCTGCCAGGGCCATTAAGTCTGGCGAGTTATTCACTCGCGAAATGTTGGAATTACTGCGCCCAGCTACCCCAGGAGCCATCCTGCCTTACGAAATTGGCGCGGTGATCGGTAAGCACGCCGCGGCGGATCTGGTCTCAGGCCAGGAACTGCGCTGGACCCTGGTAATCGAATAAAGCCCGCCTGTTCAATGCGCATCCTATACTTTACCCGCGATTACTCGCCCCACGATCACCGCTTCCTTTCTGGGCTGGCAAAAACTGGTCACGCGATCTATTCACTGCGCCTGGAACGGCGCGGACCACAATTGGAAGATCGCCCGCTGCCCGACGCGGTGGAACAGGTGGCCTGGCGTGGGGGGCTGACGCCCACCGCCTGGAAGGATCTGCCAGCTATTTATTGGGATTTAAAACGGGTGATCCGCCAGGTCAAGCCGGATTTAATCCACGCCGGGCCGATTCAAGGGCCAGCTTTACTGGCAGCCCTCTCAGGTTTTCATCCCTTGGTGAGTATGTCTTGGGGGTCTGACCTTTTAAAGGATGCCGATAAAAATGGATGCATGCGCTGGGCCACACGCACAACCTTGCGCCGCAGCGATATTCTCATCGGTGATTGTGACGCCGTGCGGCGCAAAGCCATCGACCTGGGTTTTCCATCCGATCGCATCGTCATTTTCCCCTGGGGGGTTGATCTGGCCCATTTTTCACCCGGACCGGCTGAACTGGAGACGAAAACAAACGGACAGTTTACCTTGTTATCCTTGCGTTCGTGGCAGCCTATCTACGGGGTGGACGTCGTCGTGCGCGCTTTTATCCAGGCCGCCAACCAGGCTTCCAACCTGCATCTGCTCCTGCTGGGATCCGGTTCTCTGGCCCCACAAATAAATGCCATGTTGAAAAGCACCCCGGCGATTGAACTGGTAACCTTTGGCGGTCAGGTCGCGCAAAAAGATCTGCCTCGTTTTTACCGCTCAGCGGATCTCTATTTAAGTGCATCACACAGCGATGGTTCATCCGTTTCTTTAATGGAAGCGCTGGCCTGCGGCTGCCCGGTGCTGGTGTCCGATATTCCGGGCAACCGCGAATGGATTTCCCCGGACAAAGAAGGCTGGCTTTTCCCGGATGGTGATGCTCTAGCCCTGGAACAAGGCATCTTGAAAGCCGCCAGCCTGGCACAGGATCGGCCAGATATTCTTACGGCCATGTCGGGCGCCGCGCGCCGTATAGCGGAAGCCCGGGCAGACTGGGAGAAAAATTTTGGTGAGCTGCTGCGCGCGTATGATATGGCCATGGCACTGCACAAACATCATTATAAATCTCTATGACTTCTTCCCCACGCTCTTTCCGCCACTGGACATTACGTTACCTGATCGACCGCACCCGCGACCGCTGGTATCAGTCTACCCATCCGAACGATCCCTGGCTGACACCCATTTCTATTAAATTTTTAGACGCATGGCTAAAACCCATCGATCGGGGATTGGAATTTGGTTCAGGGCGCAGCACTTTATGGTTTGCCCGGCGGGTGACAGCCCTGACCAGTGTGGAACATGCGCCTGTCTGGTTTGAACGCACCCGCCGAGTACTGGCAGCGCAGGGCATATCCAATGTCGATCACCGGCTGATCACCGGTCGGGGTAGCGAAGACCCGGCAGGTTATGCCAGCGTGGCGGACAATTTTGCTGAGGAAAGCCTGGATTTTGTCCTGGTAGATGGCATTTACCGGGATTCCTGCGCCATGGCGACGCTAAGCAAACTGCGCCCGGGTGGGCTACTGGTCATCGATGACGCTCACCGCTACCTGCCCAGCCGCTCCATCGCACCTTACGCGCGCGGCCTGGCTCAAGGACCCGCCACCCCTCTATGGGCTACCTTCCTGGCAGACGTCCACACCTGGCGCTGCTTGTGGACCAGCAAAGGCGTATCCGATACGGTTTTATATATCAAGCCCTGAAGGGTGTCTGTGAATCCTCAATATAGAAAGATCACTTGTTTGTATGACTCAACCAGAACCTTATATTGAAACCGGTAAAATTGGAGCAAAACGACGGTCGCCTGGCAAGACCATCGCAATTATTCAGGCGCGTATGAGCTCTTCCCGTCTGCCGGGCAAGGTATTGATGGATATCAACGGCTTGCCGATGCTGGCCTGGGTGGTAGAGCGTGCCCGCCGGGCAAAATCGTTAGATGGCGTGGTCGTCGCTACCACCACCGATCCGTCGGATGATGCCATTCAAGATTTCTGCCGACAGCATGGTTACCCGGTGACCCGCGGCAGCCTGGTGGATGTACTGGACAGGTATTATGAGTCAGCCGCGGCGGTCCAGGCTAATACAATTGTACGGCTGACCGCCGACTGCCCCCTGATGGACCCCGATCTGATCGATGAATTGGTGGACAAATTCACTCAGGCTGGAGTCGACTTTGCAGCGGACCGCCTGCCCCCACCCTGGAAGCGCACTTACCCGATTGGCCTGGATATCGAAATCGTCACTTTCCAGGCATTGGAGCGAGCCTGGATAGAGGCTGTAGAACCGTTTGAACGAGAGCATGTTATGCCGTATTTCTACGACCAGGAAGGTCGTTTCCACATTCTGGTGGTTGACCACATCCCCGATTACGGCAGCTTGCGTTGGACTGTAGACACCGCCGAAGACCTGGCCATGCTGCGGCGCATCACGGCTCATTTTAGCCCCCGCATCGATTTCTCCTGGCTTGAGGTATTGGCACTGGTCGAAAGCCAACCTGAACTGAGCCAGATCAATGCCACCGTCCATCACAAACATTTGAAAGAATGACCCATCGTGGCTGATTCCGGTCGTTAAAAGAAGGGATGTCATCGCCACATTAGGCGATGTTATAATTTTGCCATGCCGATAATCCTTCAGCAAACTGTGACTGCCTGCCCATTATGCGGGAGCGCCAACAGGTCCTTATTTGACCAGCGTATTCTGCACGGATACCAGCTTGTTAATCGCCTGTGCCAATCATGCGGGTTGGTCTACCTTTCCCCACGCATGTCTGAAGAGCAGTTGAACCTTTTTTATGCTAAAAATTACCGCGATCTTTATCATCAATCGAAAGAACCCACTCAAATTGACTTATCGGTCCAGGCTCAGCGCGCGACCCATCTCGTCGATCTTGCGCTCCGCCAGGGGCTGAGCACAGTCAAGGCCCATCTGGATATTGGCTGTTCAACCGGAACCTTGCTCAACACCTTTAAAACACACTATAACAACCGCACAGTCGGGGTCGAACTGGACGAAGTCCATCGCGCTTATGCCCAGAGTCACGGGATCAATGCATATCCCTCCCTGGTTGATTTGCCAGGCGAACTTGAAAAGGCGTTCGACCTGGTCAGCCTGATCCACGTGCTTGAACACCTGCCCGACCCGGTGGGCACATTGGTGGAGCTGCGCACCCGTTGGATGAGCCCTGAGGGTTGGCTGGTGCTGGAAGTGCCCAATTTATACTGCCATGATTCTTTTGAAGTGGCGCATCTGACCTCCTTTAGCCCGGCCACATTAACCCAGGCCGTCCGGCGGGCCGGGTTCCAGATCGTCCACCTTTTTAAACACGGGCAGCCGCGCTCAATAGTCCTCCCGCTTTATCTCACCTTGCTGGCGCGCCCAATGGCCAACCCGGCTAACTCACCCTATACCACAGAGCCAGAAATGGGTGTCCACCTCAAACGCCAGGTTGGGCTGGCTTACCGGAAGCTGCTCACGCGCCTGATCCCCGGTCAAGCCTGGAAAGCAGGATAACCCAAATGGCCTTTCTGACCATCTTTACGGCGCCAAAACCATTTACAAACCCGCATATCAACCTGATCCAGCGCAATGCGATCCAATCCTGGCGTGCCCTGGGAGCGGACGTACAGGTCGTCCTGATCGGCCGCGAGGCTGGCATGGCTGAGCTGGCGCAAGAACTCAACCTACCCCACCTGACTCAGTGCGCCAGTAATGAAAAAGGCACCCCATTGATTAATTCGATCTTCAGCCTTGCGCGGGAAGCCAGCCAGAGTCCGGTATTGGCTTACGTCAATGCCGATGTGATGCTGCTGCCCGATTTTCTGGAAGCAGCACATCAATCCATGGCACAGGCGCGCCAATTCCTGGTGGTTGGCCAGCGCTGGGATCTGGCCGTCCAAGAGCCTTTAGCCTTCGGCCCGGAATGGGATAAGGTCCTGGAGCAACGAGTGGCCCAAAATGGCCGCCTGCACCAGCCGGCAGGTAGTGACTACTTCCTCTTTCCACGCAGTTGCTTCACCGAGCTGCCACCGTTCGCCGTGGGGCGAGCCGGTTGGGATAACTGGATGATTTATTACGCACGCCGCCAGGGTTGGTGGGTGATCGATGCCACCCAGTCCATCATCGCCATTCACCAGGATCACGATTACAGCCACTTGCCTGGTGGGAAACCCCATTATCACCTGCCGGAATCTAACCAAAACACTGCCCTGGCAGGTGGAAGGCGGGCGATCTTCAGCCTGCTGGATGCCAACCGCCAACTAAAAAAGAGCCATGTGGTTTCACCAACGCTGACCCTGAAGAAAGTCTTGCGCGAAGTCGAAATATTCCCCTTAATCAGCTTGAAATCACTGGCTCTGGGGCAGGTATCCTTCACAATCTTCCATCCAAAGCAGGCTTTCCAAGAATACCGCGGCTGGCTCGCCTGGAAGCTGTCCCGCAAAAGCAGACCCTCATAATTTTTTAGGCTCAACGCCATGGAGATTGTATGCCAAGAGTTGGAATGAATCCCTCACGTCACCAGGTCACCGATTACCACCCAGCCCGGGTGACGATAGCCATGCTGACCCACATCCCCAATTTCACGGGATACTTCAGCCACCGTTTCGACGTGCTGCGCCTGAGCCTCGAAAGCCTGATAGCGAACACCCACTTGCCGTATGACCTGCTCGTATTTGACAACGGGAGCTGCCCAGAAGTGGTTAACTATTTACAGGAGCTGAACGAAGCCGGAAAAATTCATTATTTGCTGCTTTCCAGCCGCAATATTGGCAAGATCGGCGCATTCCAAATTATGTTCAACGCAGCCCCCGGCGAGATCGTCGCCTATTCAGACGATGACATCCTCTTTTGCCCCGGGTGGCTGGAAGCCCACCTCGAAATTATCGATACGTATCCCAGGGTGGGCATGGTTACCGGTATCTACCTGCGCACCCAGGTCGTGGAGGGTCTGACCTCGGTCAACGCGTTCCTCAGTCAGCCTGGGGTTGAGGTGGTGCGTGGAAGGCTCATCCCCGAAGAATGGGAACATGATTACGTGGTTGATTCTGGCCGCGAATGGGACCAATACATAGCAGAGACCGCCAACCTGGAAGATATCCAGATTAAGTACAAAGGCGTCACCTGTCTGGCTACCGCCCACCACGCTCAATTTGTTTCACCCCGCCAGGCTATCCTGGAAGCCCTGCCCGATGAATGGAGCGGTCGCTTGATGGGCAAGATGCGCGAGGTGGATCTGGCGGTAGACCGGCTGGGTTACCTGAGATTATCCACTAACCAGCGCGTCACCCAATTGATGGGCAATTTAATCGGCGATCCGATAGCCTCGAAGGCGCGCAGCATGGGTCTTGGCAGCTTCTCGGTCGCCAGGGTAAATTTCCAATCCAGCCTGGTGCAGCGCATATATCGCAACCCCTTGATCCACCGCCTGGCCCAGGGACTGTACAACCGCCTGTATTGGATAATAAACGCTTGAAATTATTATAGAATTGTCATCTTCGGCTTACCATCCTATTTTGCAGTACAATTGGAACGCATAAGCCCTTTTTTTGTAACTTCCACCCCAAAGTTGAGGAGATACTTTTTTAGTTTTTGATTAGGAGATAGAATAATGCAACCGGTAAAAATTGGGCTGCGGTGGGTCGGGCCTGGACAGCCAAGTTTCGTGGTGGCTGAAATTGGCATCAACCACAATGGGGATGTGGAACTAGCCAAAAAGTTAGTGGACGCTGCCGCCATGGCGGGCTGTGATGCGGTTAAATTTCAAAAACGCACGATTGAGGTCGTCTATTCAGCCGACGAACTGTCCCGCCCCCGTGAAAATCCATTTGGGCCAACCAACGGTGATTTGAAACGCGGCCTGGAGTTTAATCAGGCACAATTCGCCGAGATCGACCAGCACTGCCGTCAGAACGGCATGCTCTGGTTCGCTTCTTGCTGGGACGAAGCCTCGGTCGATTTTATCGATCAGTTCAAGCCGGCCTGTTTCAAAATCGCCTCTCCCAGCCTTACCGATGACCGGCTGCTGAGATATCACCGCACGAAAGGCAAACCCCTTATCCTTTCTACCGGGATGAGCACGCTGGAAGAAATCGATCACGCGGTTGAAATAATGGGTAAAGAAGACCTGATCCTTCTGCACTGCACCAGCACCTATCCTTCTAAAGTCGAAGAATTAAACCTAAAGGTCATCCCTGCCCTGGCCAAGCGCTACGATATCCCTATCGGTTATTCAGGCCATGAAGTGGGGCTGTATACCTCCCTGGCCTCCGCGGTGCTCGGTGCGTGCTTTATCGAACGCCATATCACCCTCGATCGGGCGATGTGGGGCAGCGACCAGGCCGCTTCGGTGGAACCGCAGGGGTTTGCCAGGCTGGTAAAAGACCTGCGCGCCGTTGAAACCGCTATGGGGGATGGGGTAAAGCAAGTTTATTCAAGCGAGATCCCGATCTTGCAGAAACTTCGCCGGGTAAAAGGATAAACCGGATGAATCCAATCGGCATTATGCAAGGCCGGTTATCACCGCCGGCGACTTTTCGCCTCCAGGCATTTCCATGGAATTCCTGGCAGCAGGAATTTGAAAATGCGCGCCAGTGCCAGATCGACCTGATCGAGTGGCTGTTTGAGGCTGACAACTATGATAAAAATCCGATCTGGGGTGAAGAAGGCATCCAGGCGATCAAGAAACAGGTGGCAGCCAGTGGTACGCGCGTGTTGACCTGCTGCGCCGATTATTTCATGCCCCATCCGTTTTTTAGGGTCAGTGAAATGGAGCGGAAGGAAAGCATCCGTGTGCTGAACCAACTCATTCGCAACACTGCCCAGGTTGGCGTTCGCACCATCCTGGTGCCGGTGCTGGAAATTTGTGAAATCCGCACACCTGCCGAAAAGGATCAGCTGTTGGAATCCCTGCGCGAGCCGTTGAAAATTGCCGAAGAGGAAGGGGTTATTCTCGGCCTGGAAACCGAGATGCTCGCGCCCGATTACCTTGCCCTGGTCAAAGAGGGGGGCAGCTCACGGTTAGGGGTTTATTATGACACGGGTAATAATGCTGCCCAGGGACACGATATCACCGCGGACGCCAGCATCCTGGCGCCTTACCTGGTCGGCATTCATGTCAAAGATCGAAAACTCGGTGGCTCGACTGTGCTGCTTGGTGAAGGGGACGCTGACTTCGATGGTTTTTTCCAGGTGGTGCGCAGAGCCGGATATACCCACCCGGTCATTCTACAAACCGCGTTTGGCCACGATTACCTCGGGATTGCCCGCCGTCACACCCATTTTGTAGCCACACGCTTGCAATCCCCTGTTTCTGAGCGCCCCACTGGGCCCCGAAAAGCCGCACAATGAATGTGTTGATGGTAGGTCTGGGAGGAATCGGCCAGCGCCACGTGCGCAATTTAAGGGCTCTTTTTGGTGAGCAATTAAACCTCTCGGCTTATCGCACCCGCAAACAATCGATCACCCTGACCGATACGCTCCAGGTGGAAACTGGCAGCGATTTGAACAACAAATACGCCATCCAGACCTTCGATGACCTGGAGGCTGCGCTGGCGATGCAGCCTCAAGCAGTTTTCATCTGTAACCCCAGCAGCTTGCACATCCCAGTTGCCATACAGGCAGCCAAGGCTGGCTGCCATCTTTTTATTGAAAAACCCATCTCTCACAATTTAGACGGGATAGATGAACTGGCCAGGTTGGTCGAACGAAACCACCTGGTTGCCTATGTGGCTTACCAGATGCGTTTTCACCCTTGCATAAAAACTGCGCGCGCCTGGCTTAACACCGGTAAAATAGGGAAAATTGTAGCTGGGTTGGCTGAAGTAGGTGAATATTTACCCGGCTGGCACACATACGAAGATTACCGCCAGATGTACGCCTCCCGCCGCGTCCTGGGTGGAGGTGTAATCCTTACCCAGATCCATGAGCTCGATTATCTGTACTGGTTCTTTGGACTGCCGCACCGGGTATTTTGCATGGGCGGTCACTTAAGCAGCCTGGAGATTGACGTCGAAGACATCGCCAGTACGCTCATGGAATTTAACATCGACGGACAAAAAATACCGGTCCACCTGCACCAGGACTACATCCAACGTCCCCCCACCCGCGGCTTGCAGGTTATCGGGGACAAAGGCAAGATCGTGGTCGACCTGGCTGGTTTGGCGGCCCGCTGCTACGATGAGCAAGGTAAGTTGGTAGAAGAAGCCCTTTTCACCGACTTCCAACGCAACCAACTTTTCGTAGATGAACTCAACCATTTCATGGCTTGCATCCGCGGTGAAGCACAACCATTGGTTAATCTGCATGATGGCCTACAAAGCCTGCGCATGGCCCTGGCGGCTCGCGAGTCGATGGAAACCGGTAGGGTGGTTAATCTGAAATGAACACAACCCATTCGCGCCCTGAAGTATTAGCCCTGATCCCTGCCCGGGGTGGCTCGAAAGGCATCCCGCGTAAGAATTTGATTACAGTAGCAGGTAAACCCTTGATCGCCTATTCTATTGAACAGGCGCTGGCATCCCGCTGGATCACCCGCACGATCGTTTCGACCGACGATGAAGAAATTGCAGCCGTCTCACGCCAATATGGCGCCGAGGTGCCATTTCTGCGCCCGTCTGAATTTGCTCAAGACCAATCACTGGACCTGGACGTTTTTAAACATGCCCTCACCTGGCTGCGCGATCAGGTGGGTTATACCTGCGAAATAGTGGTTCACCTGCGCCCAACCGGACCCGTCCGGAGGGTCGAGATTATTGACCAGGCAATCCAATTGATGCTCGATCATCCTGAGGCAGATGCGCTGCGATCGGTGAGCGTGCCTGACCAAACACCCTATAAAATGTGGCGGATCGAGCATGGCACCCTCCAACCGTTGTTGGGAGTCGAAGGGGTGGCTGAGCCTTACTGCATGCCGCGCCAGAGCCTGCCTCAGATTTACTGGCAGAATGGTTACGTAGATATAATCCGCCCGGCCGCCATCCTCGAGCATAGCCTGATGGCCGGCAAGACCATCCTGCCATTTATCACCCACGAGCCCATCCTTGAGCTCGATTATCGCGAGACCCTCCCGCAGATTGAAGATGCCCTGTTAAAAATACAGCGTGGGGAATGGTCTGAAAACGATAATGTACAACGATTTGCCGCCTGACATCCAATGCACGTCACGAACTTTACAGCCGGTAAATCTAGAAAAGGTCCCCAAATAAGAAAGGAAAATTCGCATGTTCAACAAAAAAGTTTCTCGTTTTATGTGGGTTGTTCTAGTTCTGATCCTCGGAACTGTGAATACAACCGGGGTCGTGCTCGCCCAAAGTACTAACCGGGCGTTGGCTTCTTCCGGTCGAAATGCAGCAACTACCAATGAGCCAGTGATCACCTATCCCGGTCCAACGGGTGGAAATGCCAACGATCTGGTGATGAATCCCCAAAATCCGAATACGTTGTATGCCGCTTCGAATTACGGCGTGTTTAAGAGCATCGATGGGGGTGATCATTGGGCACTGACCAGTCTGACCTCGGCCACGGTATATGCCCTGGGAATCGACCCGATCAACCCCAATAACATATACGCTGGCACACGGGGTAACGGCTTTTTCAAAAGCACAGACGGCGGCACGACCTGGACCGTGGCGAACAGCTCTTTGATGAGTTCCGCAATCATCTATACGATTGCCGTAGACCCAATCAATCCCCAAACCATCTATGCGGGCGGCCGTGGCATTAACGTGGATGGTTCTACCTCAGGTAATTGGGGTGGGGGTGCCTATAAAAGCACTGATGGTGGTTCTACCTGGGCGCAAATCAATAGTGGCCTGCCAGAAGGCTGGGTTTACACCCTGGCGATCGATCCAACCATCACAAACATTCTTTATGCCGGCACCCATTCACAGGGTGTTTATAAAAGCTTCGATGGCGGCGCCACCTGGGTATCCAGGAATGAGGGCCTGACCAATTTTCCCTCTGCCACCAGCCCGAATCTGGATAACTTGAAAATCCGCTCCCTATCGATCAGTCCGCAAAATCCAAATCTTTTGCTGGTAGGGGTTTGGGGGGGAAGCAGTGTATTTAAGACAGAAAATGGCGCTGAGCATGGTTGGGCCAACATCACCAATGGCCTTTACCAATTCCATACCCGTTCGGTAAAAATCGATCCGGTCAATTCGTCTATCTTTTATGCAGGGTTTGATACCGAAGGACTTTACCGAACCTATCAGAGCGGTAATGACAACTGGAATCCGGCAGGCGCTTCCTATAGCACCTTTGCTTTTTTCAAGGAAATCAACGCCATCGTGATCAACCCCATCAACAATAAAAACATTCTTATCGCCCTATCCGGCGCGGGGATTTATCGAACCAACGATGGTGGGGCTAACTGGGCCGCGGTTAACAAAGGCTTCACTGCCACCACGATATCCGCGATGGTGGTGGATGATAAGAATCCATTGCATATGGTCGCGGCCACTTATGGCTCCGGTTTATTCCAGAGTTACGACAAAGGCGCCACCTGGTCTTATAAAGTGTGGGCCGACCAGTGGGACTGGATGACCAGCGTTGCCATCGATCCCGTCACGGCCAATACCATCTATATCAGCACGGATAATTATGGCATCGCGGTCAGTACAAATAACGGGGCCACCTGGAATGCGATTAATAAAAATTTACCCACTTCGGTGGTAAACATCCAATCCAAATCGCGTTTTTCTACAGACGATATGCACACCGCTCCCCAATCGATCGATGCAGTCAACGCCTTCCCAGTCATCACAACGGTTGCCGCAACCGCGACCACCCCGGTAACCCTCTTTGCCGGAACCTCAGGCCACGGCACCTGGTACAGCCTGAATGGGGGTGATACCTGGAATACGGTGGATTACACCTCGGCCGTGATTACTTCCATCCAGACCTATCCCAACGATGTCAATACCACCTTAATCACCACCGCGGCCCAAGGCGTGATCCGGGCCAGCTTTACCGGCAGCGGGTATAACACCGTAAGCCTGACCAACGGCCTGGGTTCACTTGATGTCCAATCAGCCGCCATCGACATATCCACCAATCCATATACCCTGTATGCCGGTACAACCAATGGCATTTACAAGAGCACTGATAATGGAGCTTCGTGGGCCCTCTTCGGACTGGCAGGGTATGAAATCGATGCAATTGCCCTGGATAAGCCCAATAAAAATATATTTTATGTAGGGACTTTAACAGCCGGTGTTTTGAAGTCAAACAACGGCGGTGGTAACTGGTTCAGCCTGGCTCTACCGAATGCTTCTGTAGATAGCTTGATCCTGGATCCGGCTTCAGACAGCCTCCTGTTTGCCGGAACCAATGGCGGCGGGATTGCCATGATTAATCAGGCTAACCAGGCGTCATCCGTCTTCATTACCAACCTGTTCATCAGGCTCCTACCGCCCGCCGGGCAATAAGACAAAATAAAGCCTGGGGCGGTATCCGACTGCCTGTCGCCCCAGGGCTCACTTAAATTCTATGGCTATCCCGGTCACAAAGTTGTGACCGGGATAGTACAAGAAAAATGGCAGATCATGGACACAGGTTTTATTTATGGGTGCCAAAAAAATTTTCCAATTCGCCGTTATCGCCATGATCCTGATGGGATCCGTTGATTTTTCAGGGGCTGTAAAAGCCCAATTCCAACCAGAAGCAGCACAGCAGGTATCAAGCACGATCAACAATCCACCCCTCGCAATTGAGTCGGGGCCATACGGTGGAACCATCAATGATCTGAAAATCGACCCGAATACAACTTCGACCCTTTACGCCGCATCGAATTATGGCGTTTTTAAATCGACCACCAATGGGGATCAGTGGACATTAACCGGATTAACCGGCAAAGCGGTTTACGCCCTGGCCATCGATCCGGTCAACCCGGCAAATGTTTTTGCTGGCACGCGCGGACAGGGTTTTTACAGAAGCGCGGATGGCGGTCTTACCTGGACTGCCTCAACCAGCCAGGTCATACTGGATAAAATTATCTATACATTGGCCGTTGATCCGGTGAACCCAAACAATTTATATGCCGGCGGGCGGGAAGCCAATGTAGATGGCACGACCTCCGGTGACTGGGGCGGGGGTGTGTTTAAGAGCACCGACGCAGGGGCGACCTGGCAGGCGATTAATACCGGTTTACCTGAAGGGTGGGTATACAGCCTGGTGCTCGATCCAAAAACTCCGTCCACCGTTTATGCTGGAACCCACAGCCAAGGTGTCTATAAAAGCAAAGATGGTGGTGCAACCTGGCAGGCCAAAAACGGCGGGTTGGTCACCTCACAATTCCCTTATACGGATGATTTAAAGATTCGCTCCCTTGCAATCAATCCACAAGACTCCAATAACCTGCTCGTCGCGGTGTGGGGCGGCGGTAGTATATTCGAAACCAGCGACGGCGCTGAAGGCAACTGGCAATTTGCCGGCAAGGCTTTTTACCTGGCTAAAATCCGCACTGTTGCATTTAACCCGGGCGCGCCAACATTGGTCTACGCAGGTAAAGAATCAGGTGGCCTTTTCTATAACGGGAACGGTGGCCTGGCAATCAATTGGAGACCTTACACCGGGCAATGGGATAATTTCTCCGATATCAACGCCATTGCGATTAACCCGGCCAATGGGTTCATCTTCCTGGGTGTGCAAGGCGCCGGGGTGATCCGTTCAACCGATGGGGGCGCGACCTGGCAGGCGGTAAATCAGGGCCTATCCGCGACCACCCCAACTGCCATCGTTGCCGATCCTTTCAGCTCATCCACACTGTATGCGGCGACGAATGGAACCGGCATATT
Source organism: Anaerolineaceae bacterium (assembly GCA_036787065.1). GTDB lineage: Bacteria > Chloroflexota > Anaerolineae > Anaerolineales > Anaerolineaceae > JAJYIW01. Next base: position 22,012 of record DAIQPZ010000003.1, on the reverse strand, counting down.
CAAAAGCGCGGATAAAGGCGCTACCTGGTCCAATTTTAGTTGGCCCGGGCAGTGGGATTGGGCCCAAAACGTGGCCGTCGATCCGGAAACCCCCAACACCCTTTACGTCGCGACTGAAAACTCAGGCATCGCCGTCAGCCCAGATGGTGGAACGACCTGGGCAGCGATTAACAACAACCTGCCCGCATCACCCATCAAACTCCCACCAAACCCCTCCGCTTACCAGCCAGACCACGACATCAACCAGTCTCCCGACGCGGGCAGCGCTATTCCTGTGACCACCTGGGTAGCTGTCGCCCATACTTCCCCTTCCATAACCCTTTACGTGGGCACCTTTGGGAACGGCATTTACCAGAGCAAAGATGGCGGTCACTCCTGGAAACATGTGGATTATTATGATGAGCAGGTAAACTCGATCGCCGTCTATCCAAACGACCCTCAATCGATCATCGCCAGCACATCCAACCTGGGGTTAGTCCAGATCAATAATGACGGGGGTACTTATACCAACTTGTCAAATAAGCTGCCTTCTCTCAATGTCCTATCTGTATTGGTAGATCCAACCACGCCAGCGACACTTTATGCGGGAACACCCAATGGAGTTTATGTCAGCCCAGATAATGGCGCTACCTGGAGCTTATATGGCCTATCCAATGATGCGATCAACGCGATGGCTATAGACCCGGAAAGAAAAACTACCTTTTACGCTGGCACCCAGGTGGATGGGTTGATGAAAACCGATGACGGTGGCAGCACCTGGGTCCCTTCTGCACTCCCTGGGGCAGAAGTGGATGCTTTATTATTAGACCCGGCGTCTCGCCTGACCCTCTACGCAGGGGTCAATGGTGGCAGTGTGTTTAATCTTGGATACAATATGTTTATCTCAAATCTTTTCATCAAGGTTGTGACGCCAACACCTTAACCTGGTTTTGGTGGTTAAGGAATATCCAAGAATATGGTAAACAATCTCTTTGACCTCACCGGTAGGGTCGCAATCATCACCGGCGGCGCCGGTTTACTTGGGCGAAAACATGCGGAAGCCATCGCGGAAGCCGGCGGTATCCCGGTGATCGCGGATTTAAAACCCAGGGCGGCTGAAGAGACTGCCCGTATGATACGCGAAAAATACCCTGTGGACAGCCGCGGCCTGGCAGTCGATATCACCCGGCGTGACTCGATTGAAGCCCTCTTACAAGGCGTTCTAGCGCAATATCAGCGGGTAGACATCCTGATCAATAACGCGGCCAATAACCCCAAGGTTGAAGACAAAAAGCCCGGTCAAGAAGAATGGTCGCGCTTTGAAAATTTTCCGATCGAAGCCTGGCAGGCCGACCTGATGGTCGGCCTGACCGGGGCCTTCTTGTGCAGCCAGGTAATCGGCAGCGTTATGGCGGCCGGCCATGGCGGGGTTATCTTAAACATTGCCTCTGACCTGGCGGTGATCGCACCGGACCAGCGTATTTACCGCAAACCTGGCCTGCCAGAAGAAGCCCAACCGGTGAAACCCGTGACATACTCGGTGGTGAAATCCGGGTTGATCGGCCTGACGCGATATTTGGCCACCTATTGGGCCAGTCAGAACGTGCGCGTCAACGCCCTTTCGCCGGGCGGAGTGTATAATGGGCAGCCCGATGAATTCGTCCAAAAGTTGACCGCACTGATTCCGATGGGGCGAATGGCCCACGTGGATGAATATAAAGGGGCCGTGCTGTTCCTGGTTTCAGATGCGTCAAGTTACATGACAGGGGGCAATTTGATTATTGAGGGGGGACGCACGGTATGGTAGAAATGTCTGGGGCCCTGGCGATTATTCCTGCCTGGTCGAATCCCGACTTGCTAAAACGGTCCCTTGCCGGCCACCCATTGATCGCTTATACGCTGGCCGCCAGCCAGCGTGCAGCGGCGGTGTCCATGACAGTGGTGCTTACCCAGGATGAAGCGATCATGCGCCTGGCGAATGGAGCGGGCGTGAAGGTCTTACCATTGGCTGCTCAGAGCCAATGGTCGCTCGCTTCTGGTAGCACAGACCTTCCCTGGATAACTCGGGCGGTTATCCAAGCATTATCCATTCAACCCGATGTTGTGGTTTGGTTGGATCCCTTGGCCCCTCTACGACCCAAGAACCTGGTGGACCAGGCGGCCAGCCAGGCAGCTCTTCAGCCTGCCGGTCGACTGGTGCAAACAGTAGCACCGTTAAATTCACCGGATGGGAAACTGTGGGCCATGCGTGGAAAGACACAGCTCGAACCAGTGGAAGAACAAGGCTTTCTTTTCGCTCAAACGGGACATGTCCTTGCAGTCCGCCTTGAGTCTATCCTATCAGAGCATTGGAATGAGACGGCGCACACCATTCCTCTGGTTTTGGAGCCTGCCCTCTCACCCGATCTGCACCAACCGGCTGGCTGGCAGTGGACCGAATGGACCATTCATCACGCGCTGCAGGATATCGTCTACGCGGGGCACACACCCCGCGCACTGCCAGAAAAAACGGAGCTGCTCGTGCTCGACTTTGATGGTGTACTCACCGACAACCGTGTCTGGGTGGATGAAGAAGGTCACGAACAAATTTCCGCTTACCGCAGCGACAGTTTGGGCCTGATTTATCTGCGCCAGGCTGGCATTGAAGCAATTGTTTTATCGATGGAGACCAATCCCGTAGTGGCCGCGCGCTGCCGGAAAATGAAAATACTCGTGTTGCAGGGTATCAACGATAAAGCCACAGCCCTACGCAATTTAATACAAGAACGCCACCTCGATCCTGCCTGTACCGTATACCTGGGCAATGATATGAATGACGTACCTTGCTTCCCGCTGGTGGGTTGCGCGGTGGTTGTCGCTGACGCCGAGGCGGGAGCATTGAGGCAGGCAGACCTGGTTCTGACCCGGCGGGGCGGATACGGGGCCGTCCGTGAATTGTGCGAACGGTTGATCGAAAAAAAATAAAGGTTAGGCCACTTTGTTGAAACCGAATTTATTCACTTCGCTCAAAAAGCGAATTAATGTTGCCTGGGCGCTGCGACGCAATCAATTGCGCGAAAAGCGTATGGCGCGAGCCATCGCCATCCAGTCCGCCGCGGCATATCCCGATAATGACGAACGACCGGTGCTTGTATTCAACGCGACCACGCGCCTGATGGGTCTCAGCCTGAACGCTGCTTATTCCCTGTTGACTGCCTGGTCGCTGCGCCTGTCGGGTGTACCTGTGGTCCATTTTGTCTGTCAGAAAGGCATGACGCGCTGCGTACTGGGCACAGACCGCGATAATCACCTGGCTCAACCCCCCTGCGCAGCCTGTATGTCTGAATCAAAAGCCCTATATCATGGGGCAAGGATCCATCCGGTTAAATACCAGCCCAACGCAGATCTGATTCGGGCGATAAGCGCGCTTTCGGTGGATGAGCTAAGCCAATTCAGTTATCACGACCTGCCATTGGGGTCCATGGCGCTCACTTCGCTGCGCTGGAGCCTGCGCCGGCACAATCTGGTGGAAGATGAACCGACCCGTTTCCTTTTTCGCCAGTTCATCCTTTCGGCCTGGTCTATCGCCAACGAGTTCACCCGCGCGCTGGACCTGTATTCTCCCCGCGCGGTGATAGTTTTCAATGGCACCTTCTTCCCCGAAGCGATCGCCCGCTGGTTAGCTCAGGCACGGGGTATCCCGGCATTTTCCCACGAGACAGCCTTCCTGCCTTTTTCAGTCTTTTTCACTGACGGTGAAGCCACCGCGTATCCAATCGAGATCCCACCCGATTTCGAGCTGGATGCGCAAAAAAATGCCCGCCTGGATGCTTACCTGGAACAACGCTTCCATGGCAGGTTCCAGATGGCCGGAATCCAATTTTGGCCGGAAATGAAAGGCCTGGATGAAGCCTTCCTAAACAAGGCGGCTCAATTCCGTCAGATGGCGCCGGTATTTACCAATGTGATCTTCGACACCAGCCAGAGACATGGGAATGTGATTTTCAAGGACATGTTTGCCTGGCTCGACGAGGTGCTGGCATGCGCTCGCCAGGCTCCAGACACTCTGTTTGTCATACGTGCACACCCGGATGAAGGCCGGCCTGGCAAGGCCAGCCGTGAAACCGTACGCGAATGGGTCAAGCAGTCCGGCTTTGACCAGCTTCCCAACACGGTTTTCATCGATTCGCACCAATTCATCAGCTCATACGAACTGGTGCAGCGCGCTAAATTTGTTCTGGCTTATAATTCCACTATCTGCCTGGAAGCTGCAATCATGGGCGCATCTGTGCTGTGTGGTGGAAAAGTTCGCTACCACCTCCCGGACCGCCCGACAGTTTACCTGCCCACCACCCCTGAGGCGTATGTAAAGATCCTTAATGAGTTTATCCAGGCCGACCTGGTTGAAGCGCCTTCAGAATTTTCTCGTAATGCACGCCGGTTTATGTACTTCCAACTTTTCCGCGCGTCGCTGCCATTTGACCGTTATCTGCAAACCGAAAGTTATCCTCAGGGCTTTGTTCGCCTGACCGATTTCAACTGGCAAGATTTACTTCCAGACCACTCATCTACCCTTCGAACGCTGCTGGATGGCCTGCTAAACGGAAAAACATTTTACCTACAGGATTGATATGAACCCATCTCAACAAGAAAAAATTGAAATTCTGCCGGTAAGCCTGTTAGATCAGCATCGCGCCACGGTAGAAGACCTACGCCGGCTGGCTCACGATCTGAAGATCGGTCTTGGCTGGCATTACTTGTTGGACCTGTCGTGGATTATCTCCCAGTTGGGTGAGATCAAAGGTAAGCAGATACTGGACGCTGGGGCAGGTTCTGGTCTGATGCAGTGGTTTTTAGCCAGGCACGGCGCTGAAGTGGTCAGTATCGACCGTTCAAGCCGGACAGCGCTGTCTTTGCGCTACCGTTTGCGCCACCGGGTGAACGGGCTGCGCCCCAGCGATCTCTGGTCGCCGGCCCATGTGTGGTGGCATAACGTTAAAACTGCCGCTCACCCGGTTGGAAAGCTGTCTAATTTCGTCAAAGGCAGCGCGGGGGTCGCGATGGTCTACCTGGCTGGCAAGAGCCAGGGGCGTGTGAGCATTTATAACCAGGATCTGTGCAACCTGGCCGACATTCAGGATGGCAGCCTGGATGCGATTGTGGCCGTCTCCGCCCTCGAACATAACCCTCCCGCCAACTTACCTCTGGTGGTGGCCGAATTAATGCGCGTTTTGAAAAGAGGTGGCATCCTGCTGGCCACGTTGGGGGCAAGCCGCGACCAGGATTGGTTCCACCAATCGTCTCAGGGTTGGTGTTATACCGAAACCAGCCTGCGGCGGTCATTCGATCTGCCCGAATCGATCCAATCGAATTATGCACAGTATAACCAGCTTATGACCGCTTTGGTTAACTGCACCGAGTTAAAAAATAGGCTGGCCAGCTTTTACTTTAAATCCGGCGATAATGGCATGCCATGGGGAAAATGGGACCCGCAGTACCAACCGGTGGGTGTATGCAAGATCAAGGAATAACGGCGCATGAAGATTGCTGGACGCTCGAACCCGGTTCTGGACACGTTGAGTCTGTATTCTCCCGCCGTGCTAGGGGTGCTTTTAATGCTGCCACGTCTGGCAGCGCCCCAATTTGGTTTATTCGATGACGGGCAGACGATTACCAATGCAACCCAGGTATTCCAGGGCAACTGGAGCGTTATTTTTGAAAATGCCTACGGCCGCACGCGGCCTGTGTACTGGTTGTTTTACAGCCTGATCTACAAAATGGCGGGGAGCAATCCCTTCTGGTTTTATATGGTCAACCTGGCTGTTTTCGTGGTGACCATTCTGGCGGTCATTGGCCTGGTATCCAGCCTGGGTGGCAGCCGCCGGCAGGCCTGGTGCGCCGGACTGTTCTTTACCCTGGCAGACCCGGTGATCGAAGCTATTTATACGCTGTCAAAGGCGGAAATGCTCCAGATGGCGCTGATGCTGTCTGCGATCCTATGTTTCGCACGGTTAATCCGGCAGCCCCGTCCATGGAAAACCTGGGGGTCGATCACCGCCATGGTTATCTTGACCCTCGTAGCAACCCTATCCAAAGAAGTTACCCTGATAGGCGCAGCGATCACCGCCGGGTGGCTGGTGATCGGTTGGGGTACCAGTTGGATATCCCGGCGAAAACCAGTTGAGCCAGTTTCTACCTGGGTTGACAGCCGCCGATATATTCCGGCCCTGCTGGTCTTCTTGGGCGCACAAGCGGCGGCCGGGCTGGTATTTTTGATCATCCGCCTCGTGGCAACCGGCGCCGCAGGGATTCAAAAAACTCCGACCAGCTACGCTGCCAACTTCAACCTTTCTTTTGATAAGCTGGAGACCAATTTTGTCCACTGGTCTGGCTGGCTGCTGCACGATTTTCCATACCTGATAATCATCCTCATTGTCCTGCTCGTGTGGGTTGTCCGCCGCAAGAGGTTGCCCCAACCCGCGTTGCTACTTGGCGCAGCCGTCTGGATGGCCGCCTGGTTTTTATTTTACCTGCCCTGGCGCTTCATCGTCGATTATTACCTGCTGCCTTTTGCCATCGGCAGCTCGATCGTGGCGGGTGTCGTGGCCGGTCAGGTGGTGGAAGAGATGAAAAACGCGCCCACCCATACCAGGGCAATCTACTGGGCAGGACTGCTTATCTTCCTGGCCCTTTGGGGTGTAACCCTGGTCAACAACGTCACCAATGCGCACATCCAACTGGCAGTAGATGACGCCAACACTGCCATGTTGACATCCGTGGCTGCCACAGTCCCAACCGGCGGCCAGGTGCTGCTCAATCTCTCACCCCAAAGTGAATATGGGGATGAAATTAAAATGCATCTCAAGCTGATCCAGCTCCGCCCCGATCTGCTCGTAACCTTTTTTAACTCCAAAACCCTGGCACAGGCACAGGCTTCTGGTCAACCCTATTTAATTATTTCACCCCAACTAATCAACCAACAGATCCTTTCGGTGCGCATGGGTGTTTCGGAACCCGATGTCCGCGCCGCGAATGAAAGCCTGTCTGCGCAAGTCAATACGCTTCAATTGCAAAAAACGCCTTTTCTTCGCCAGTTCAACCTGTTTAGCATCGATTTACCCCGCCTTATGTGCATCGTTCTACCCAAAGACTCCTACTGCGCCAAAAACAGCGCCATCCTGGATCAACGGTTATTCAACTTTGGTTGGACGGTTTACCAAACGGAACAGCCGTAGCCATCCCGAAAGCAAACCTATGCAAACCAGGCTCACCAACCCAATCAAACCACGCAGCCAGTTAGAAACAATCGGAATGGTCGTCTTAATACCAGGGATCATCTGGTTGGCCCATTTCTGGTACAGCGCCAGTTTCGGGCTTTATGAAGATGACATCACCATCATCCCCACGGCCATCCAGACGAAACTGCCCGACTTGTTAAAATACCTGGGGAATTACATCATCCACCTTTATGGGCATGGCCGGCCGCTGTCGGACGTGTTTGTGGAATTGTTCTCCAACCTCACCTACCCCATCGCCGGATTACACGGCCTCTATTTCGCCGGTTTTACGGTCTTATCACTCAACGCCATCCTTTTCTACCTGCTACTCAAACGGGTTGCCAGCCCGGCTTTCGCCATCACTGGCGCGCTGGCCTACTGCCTGTTTGCCGCCGACACAACTGAACCATACGTTATCGCGGCATTGGGCCTTCACCCCTCGATCACGTTCCTCCTGCTGGCAGCCCACGCCTATCTGTCGGGTAAACGCGTCCTCTCGTATTTCATCATCCTGGGCACGATCTTTTGCTACGAAACTGCCTATCTGGTTTTTATGGCCGTGCCTTTATTGGAAGCCCTCTGGGACCGGGCATGGCGCAAACGGCTGGTCCGCCACGCAATCATTGTGATTGCCATCCTGGGTTTGGTCATTTTCTTACGTTCATTCAGCAGTGAAGCCCGTGTGAGCGGTCTCGGCCTAAAGGATCTCCTGACCACACCCATCACCCACTCCATCATTGGGCCAGTTGTGGCTATGGGCTCATATCTCTACCGTCCTATCCAGGCGCTGCGCGCGATCAACCTCGAAATTGCCCTGGCAGTCATCGGTTCTTTCGCCGCATTTGGCCTGGTTCTATCGCGCCTGCAATGGGACAGTCTGGGTGTAAAAGAAAACTTGTGGGGGGGTATTAAAAGCAAAAGTGCCAGAGATTGGATTTCTGCTATCCGAAAATGGAACTGGCCCCCTGGCCTGCCGGTAGCGCTGAAGCCGCTGGCACGCCTGGGTCTTAGCGGGTTGGTGATGCTGGTCCTGGCTTACCCACTCACTTTTACAATCCGGCCTTACGCCATCACAGGGCGCGACACGCGCGTGCATTTAGCCGCGGTGGTTGGCGCCACTATCCTGCTCACCAGTTTGATCGCTTTCCTCTTTTACATTGCCCGTTCCCTTAATGCTAAAAAAGCCCTCGTCTGGGCCTGCGCGGCGTTTCTCGCGTTGCTGGTGGGTTTTGGGTTTGTGGTCCAAAAAGAATACAGCCAGGCCTGGGCGGACCAGCGGGCATTCTGGACTGCGCTGCTCCCGCAAATTCAAGATATGACCAACGGCACCGTGATCCTGGCTGATCCCAAGGGCCTTGGCAATACCAAACAAGCGGGGGGAAATACCTGGAACATGCCCAGGGTTTTAAACCAGATTTACACCTTCCCGGCCGAGTGGAAGACCCCACCCAGAGTTTTTCGCCTGGAGCCTGGCTGGGAAAAGAACCTGGTTAACGATCAGGGTCTATTCAAACTGGATGCCAGCACGACTATGGCGCCTCCATCTTTGTATACGACTGCCAAAAGCACGGACGTCATCCTGTTCGACTCCGGCGGTAGAAAACTGACCCGCCAAACCGGCCCATTAACCATCGATGGGAAAACTTATCCACTGAAAGCTCCCTCTGCTCAGTCCAACCCTGGGTTTAAAAAGGGTTTTCTTTACGACTATCTGATTGACACGAGCCAAAAATAAACTGGAGCAGAGCCGCCCACCATAGACTGGGCCGACCTAAAGAAGTGCCACAAGAACATGAAAACACAACTTTTAGCCCAATTGAAGAGAGTCAACCCGGCGTATGTCATCATGATTGGATTGGCTTTTCTCGGAACTATAATTGCCTTTTTAAACACCCCCTGGGGGGTCCTGGTCGAATCGGATTCATACTTTTACATATCCGCCGCAAAGAACCTGGTCGCCGGTCCGGGGATGGGCCGGTTGACCCTGGATGGCCTGTTAATTCCCTTGACGCACTATCCACCTCTCTACTCCCTGGTAGTCGCAGGTTTCAGCTTATTGACCCATGGTAATGCGCTGCTTTCAGCGCGGATATTGGCCTGCCTGCTCTTCGGAGGCAACAGCCGGCTTTTTGGCATCTTATTGGCGCGTTTTACCCGCGCACCCTGGGCAGGCGTCGCCGGCACAGGGTTATTTCTGATATCTGCCGTGACCACAAGCGTCGTCATTGCCGGTCTTTCTGAAGGATTGTTCTTCCTGTTTTTCTTGCTGGCGCTCTTTTGTGCCACGGAGGTTCGCTCCGGTGGAAATAAGGGCTGGTTCGTCTGGACGTGTATTTGCGCCGCCTTAGCCTGTCTCGCGCGTTACGTGGGCCTGACCGTCGTAGCTGCCTGCCTGGTTGGACTGGTTGCGTTCAATCCTTCCCCATGGAAAGCCAGGGCGAAGGTGGCCATCATCTTTTGCACGGCCAGCCTGCTCCCGATCAGCCTGTGGTATTTGAGAGACTGGCTGCTCACCGGATCGACCACCAACCGCAGCCTGTTCTACCATTGGCCTGGTAAACTTGCTTTAAATGAGGCGATCTTCACCGCTTCTGGGTGGTTTTTACCCGGCAAGATCACCCTTGAAACCGGCGAGTTATTTTTGCTGTTTGTCGCCCTGGCCACCGGAGCCGCGGCCGGTGCATGGTGGTTTTACCGCAGATCGCACCAACCCGCCCCCGGCGAAGAGGCTGCCGTCAAATTTACCTGGGTACTGGCTGCCTTCATTCTGACTTACTGCCTGAGCCTGCTGGTCTCACGGACCTTCATGGACGCTTCTACCCGGTGGGATACGCGCATTCTCTCGCCATTATATCTGGCGGGCGAACTGTTTTTCTTTATCATCTTCTGGTATGGGACCCGCGCCTCAAACCACCTGTGGGGTAAAATTGTGCTAGGCGGGATTGGGCTCTACCTGGCCTGGTTGAACCTTCCCCTAAGTGTATCTTTTTTGAATAGCTATGCGCGGGACGGTCTTGGTTATACCAACAAAGCCATGCAAACCTCACAGGCCATCGCCGTTTTGAAAACCCTGCCAAATAACGAAATTATCTATTCCAACAATGCCGCCGCGATTTATTTTAACGCTGGTAAATTGGCTGATTGGATTCCGGAAAAATATGACAGCGTCAAGGCCCAGCCCCGCAGCGATTACGCGCAAAACCTGCAAGAGATGCGTATGAAATTAGAGACCCCCGGCAGCTTCTTGGTCATTTTTAAACCGTACCAAAATTATATTGAATATCCACCCTTGAGCGAGCTGACCCGGGGGCTCAGCATCGTAAAGGATTACCTGGATGCAACGTTTTACGCCGCACCGCCGAATTAAAAACAGACCCACCCGAAGAAAAACGGATCCCTGGCATGTTATAATCTCAGGGATGTGACCCGACCATCAAACGGCCATTGCCATCCGATATTAACAATTGGGCCTTCAACTTCTATGACTACTAAACCAAAAATAGCTGCGCTTGTGCCCATGCGGCACAATTCTGAGCGAGTGCCAGGTAAGAACTACCGTCCTCTGGCTGGCAAACCCCTTTACCAGCACATCCTTAATACCCTCCTGGCCTGTCCCGAGATCGACCAGATCGTGGTCGATACGGACAGCCCAGTGATCATCGAAGGGATAAAAGCCGGCTACCCGCAGGTGACCGTACTTGAACGACCCGAGCACTTGCGGGCGGGTACCGTCGCCATGAATGAGATCCTGCTGCACGATAGCTCCATGGCGCCGGCTGACCTGTACCTGCAAACCCACAGTACCAATCCATTGCTGCGCGCAAACACAGTTTCGAAAGCGATCCAGACATTACTGGCAAACTGGCCGGCGTTTGATTCGCTCTTCTCGGTGACCCGCCGCCACGTGCGACTGTGGGACCAGATGACCCGACCGATAAACCATAACCCCGCCATCCTGCTGCGCACACAAGATTTACCACCCTTCTTTGAGGAAAATTCGTGTTTGTACCTGTTTACCCGCCAGACTCTGGAACAGCGCCGTAACCGGCTGGGAGAACGGCCGCTGATGTTCGCCATTGACCCGGATGAAGCCTGGGACATCGACGACGAAATGGCCTTTTCCATATGCGATTTTTTGCTAAGCCGTAAATAACCCACCCGACCCCAAAATTCTTATGCCCACCCTCATATTTTCTGCCCCTTACATGATCTCATCCGTGGAGCGTTTCCGTCCTGTTTTTACCCATTATGGGCTGGATTTAATTGTCCCGATCGTGCACGAACGGCTCTCTGAAGAAGAGATCCTGGTTTTTGCTGGCCAGTTTGATGGCGCAATATGCGGGGATGACCACTATACCCGCCGCATTATTGAAGCATGCCTGCCTCGCCTTAAGGTAATTTCCAAGTGGGGCACCGGGATCGATTCGATCGACCGGGAGGCCGCCTCCCAATATGGCATCCGGGTAGGCAACACACCCAATGCTTTCACACTTCCTGTGTCAGACAGCGTAATGGGTTATATCTTGAGCTTCGCCCGTCAGCTCCCCTGGATGGACCGGGCGGTAAAGGCGGGTGACTGGTCCAAAAAACCAGGGCGTTCCCTCAGCGAATGCACCTTAGGTGTGGTCGGTGTCGGTAACGTGGGCAAGGCCGTTCTGCGCAGGGCACGCTCTTTTGGCATGACACTGCTTGGCAACGATATCATTCCTATTGCACCCGATTTTATCCTGGAAAACGGTGTCGAAATGACCAGCCTGACCGATTTGCTGGCCCGCTCCGACTTTATCAGCCTTAACTGCGATCTCAACCCAACCAGCTTTCACATATTCAATGCCCAAAGCCTGGAATGGATCAAGCCTGGCGCGGTGTTGATCAACACTGCCCGCGGGGCATTGGTTGAGGAATCCGCCCTGGTGACAGGTCTGCAATCGGGTATCCTGGCCGGGGCAGCCCTGGACGTGTATGAAGTAGAACCACTGCCATCCGACAGCTCACTGCGCCGCCTGGACCAGGTGATGCTGGCCGCGCACAACGCCAATTCAAGCCCAACTGCCTGGGAACGGGTGCATTGGAACACAATCCACAACCTTTTAGAGGGTCTGGGCATCCCCCATGATGATTTGAAGAATTTTCGTATCGACTCAGCCTTGGGGTGAAAGTTCCCGAATTTGAGGTGTTTGCGGGTGCTTCGCACCCGCAAACACCTCAAATTCGGGTTTTCTTTACCCGGGCATGCGTGGCAAAGAATTTTCATTGAGCCATAAGGAGAGCACCTTGGATCAAGAACGCACTGTGTTAATCACTGGCGCAGCCGGCGGAATTGCGCGCGCCAGCGTTAAGCTGTTCACCGCCTCTGGCTGGCGGGTGATCGGTGTCGACCGGGCGGATTTTGGTGAGCCGTTTCCTTCAAATGGGCTTTTCATCCAATCAACCCTGTCTGACCCGGCCAACCTGGACGCCATTTATGAAAAAGCACACAACTTTACAACCCGGCTGGACGCGGTCGTTAACAGCGCCGCGATCCAGTTTGCAAAACCTCTGCTGGAAACCAGCGTCGAAGAATGGGACCTGCTGATGGCCACCAACCTGCGCTCCGTCTTCCTGGGCGCAAAGCTGGCGTACCCTCTGCTAAAAGCCGCGGGGGGTGGGGCCATCGTCAATATCTCATCTGTACACGCGATTGCTACTTCTACCAACATCGCGGCATACGCTGCCAGCAAGGGTGGTTTGTTGGCCTTGACCCGCGCCATGGCAATTGAATTTGCCCCTGACAACATCCGCGTCAACACCATTTTACCCGGCGCGGTGGATACACCCATGTTGAGGGCTGGCTTGGAGCGCGGCCATCTTGACGGCGCATCCATGGTCGAACGTCTGGACAACCTGGCCCGTAAAACCGTCATTGGACGCATTGGTAAACCCGAAGAGATCGCCCACGCGATTTATTTCCTGGCAGACGAAACCCAATCATCTTTCATGACCGGTCAGGCGTTAATCGTGGACGGCGGCGCAACGGCCCGCTTGAGCACGGAATAGCCTGATGTTTGAACCGCAGCCCGACGTCGCATGAACCCACTCGTCTCGATCATCACCCCATCCTATAATCAGGCCAAGTACCTGGAAGATACTTTGCGTTCCGTTTTGAGCCAGGACTACGCCCCGATTGAGTACCTGGTGGTGGACGGCGCTTCTACAGACAGCAGCCCGGCAATCATCCAGCGCTACGCGCCGCACCTGGCCTGGTGGGTAACAGAAAAAGATAAAGGCCAGGCAGACGCAATTAATAAAGGGTTTCACCGGGCAAAAGGTGAGATCGTGGCCTGGATTAATTCAGATGATATGGTTTACACCCCCCAGGTCGTCAGCCATGCGGTTCAGGCGCTGATCGAACACCCCGAAGCTGGCATGGTTTACGGCGACGGCGTCATGGTTGATGGGGATGCGAACTTGCTTGACTGGCACCCTTACCGCCAATACACCCTTCAGGACCTGCTTTCCTTCAATGTTTTACTCCAACCGGCGGTTTTTATGCGCCGCCAGGCCTTGGAAAAAGCCGGTTACCTGCGCACCACCATGCATTTGTGCCTTGACCACGAGTTGTGGATCCGCATTGCCGCCCAGGGGCCCATCCTGCACGTCGGCGAGTATTGGGCCGTGGAGCGCACTCACCCCGGCACAAAAACCAGCGCTCAGGCACCTGAGTTTGTCAAGGAGGCCTTTATCCTGATCGACCGGCTGAAGCAAGAAACTGAATTTGCCCCCATCATCGCGGCCCATGCAACTCAGATCGATGCTGGATTACAGATCTTCGCCGGCCGGCGGCTGATCGATGCGGGCCAACCCAGGCTGGCCCTGCGCCACTTTTTAAATGCGCTGCGTATCTCGCCGCCCCAGGTATGGGCTGTGTGGTTTAAACTCGTTCAGGCCGCCGGTTTGTCGATTGGCTTGCAGAAACCGTTCATGGCTTACCGCATCTTCCGGCGCAAAATGCAGCACCAGCAAAAGCGTCTGGTGGTCGACGACCAGGGTGTGCATCTCCTGGTTAAATAAAGAAAGCCTTATGCTGAACCCTTCTGTGACTGCCCTACCAAGACCCTCTTTTTTCGGCCGATCACCCTGGCTGCTGAAAGGCGCGGTGGTCTTTCTATTCATCCTTGGCGCCGGGCTGCGCCTGATCAACCTGACCAACCCGCCACTGGATTTTAACCCGCTGCGCCAATATTACAGCGCCATCATCGCCAGGGGTATGTATTACGAAATGTCGCCCAACACGGACCCAACCGTGCGTCAAAAGGCTATCCAGTTGTGGAAAAATGAAGACGTCTACGAGCCAAGTATCATCGAGGGCATCGTGGCCATCACCTACCGCGTTGCCGGTGGAGAATACCTGTGGATCCCGCGCCTGTATTCCATTCTCTATTGGTTGATCGGTGGATTGGGGCTGTTTGACCTGGCCAGGCGGTTGATCTCACCCGACGGCGCGGTCGTCAGTCTGGGGATCTACCTGGTCTTGCCATTTGGTGTCACCGCCAGCCGCTCATTCCAGCCCGATGTCTTCATGGTGATGTGGATCATCCTTTCAATATTATTTCTGGTGCGTTGGGAGGAAACCCGCGCCTGGAAATGGGCTATCCTGGCAGCCATCGCAGGTGGCATGGCAGCCCTGCTTAAGCCATGGGCGGGTCTATTCCCAGCATTTACGGCCGTGCTGCTTGTGCTGACCGGCTGGGGTTTGAAACCTGCCTTAAAGGACATTAAGATCTGGGTCACTGCCGGGGTGATGATTCTCATACCTGGTATTTATTATTTTGTGATCATCGCGGGACGTTCTTCGGGCTATTTTGCCTTCTGGACGATCGGGTTCAGCTTTTTATTACGCCAGCCATCTTTCTACGTTAAATGGATCAACCATCTGCGCACATTGATGGATTTCAGTTTCCTGGTAGCCGGCCTGGCAGGTTCACTCCTGCTACCCCGCAAAGGCAGGGCGGTCTGCCTGGGGTTATGGGCGGCTTATGTTGTTTTCGGGTTGCTGATGCCTTTCCAGATCCACACCCACGACTATTACAGCCTACCGCTCGTACCAGTGGTCGCCCTGACCATCGGGCCAGTTGGCGACCTGGTCCTCTCACGTCTGGCTCAGCAGAATCGCGCTGTGCACTGGTTGGGGATTGGGGTGATCATCTTTGCGCTGGTTTACCCGGCCTGGATTGACCGCAGCGGTCTATTGGGAGTCAACTACCGCGGCGAACCGGGGGGATGGCGCAAAGTTGGCGAGGCGCTGCCTGCCAACAAAAATGTGATCGCTCTGACCCGCGCAGATGGGATGCTGGTCAAATATTACGGCTGGCACACGGTCGGCGTCTGGCCAAGCACGGTGGATTTCAACCTTACCCAACTGCGGGGTGGCAACATCGACCCAGACTTTGAGCGCTACTTCAAGTCGCTGACCGCGGGTAAAGACCTTTTTTTAGTCACCGAATTTGCCGATCTTGATGCCCAACCCAATTTGAAGGCATATCTCACGTCGCATTACCCGGTCACAGCCAAAGGGGATGGTTATATTGTTTTCGACTTGCGCGCCCGAAAGGATTGAGACATGACGGCATCCAGCATGGCAAGTGCGAACACCCCCGGATCGGGGAAGACCAGTTATTTTGGCCGGCGGCGGCTGGGCTTGATCGCCTTCCTGGTCGTCATGTTTGTTGGCGCTTTCGGGCTGCGACTGATCAACCTGACCAACCCTCCCCTGGATTTTCAACCCATGCGCCAGTTGCATGGGGCCATTGTCGCCAGGGGCATGTATTACCAGATGCTGCCCGGCGCCGATCCGCTTAAGCGCGCTGCAGCGATGGCCGAATGGCACAGTGAAGATCTGTTTGAACCCCAAATCGATGAACGCATCGTCGCGATCACCTATTTAATCGCTGGGGGAGAATACCCGTGGATCGCCAGGATTTATTCGGCGCTCTTCTGGATCATCGGCGGTTTATTTTTATTCGACCTGGCGCGCCGCCTGACCAATGTGGACGGAGCTGTCGCCGCAACTGCCTTTTATCTTTTCGACATCTTCGGCGTTATCGCCAGCCGTTCTTTCCAACCCGATCCCTTCATGATTATGGGACTCCTGGCCGCTTTATGGAGCCTGGTCATCTGGCTGGAGGCCCCATCTTGGAAGTGGTCGCTGCTGGCAGGGATCATCGGGGGCATCGCCATTCTGATCAAAATGGTAGCGGTGTTTATGCTGGGCCCAGTTGCCATGGCCGCGGTCTGGGTCGTTTTCGGCTTGAAGAAAGCCCTGGTTAACCGCCAGGTGTGGGCGGCCGCCGGGTTGATGGTAGTTATCCCGCTGGTCGCTTTTCTGTTCAACGGCCAGCCATCCGGTTTTTTTGATTTTTGGGTGCTCAAGTTCCGCGGCCTGCTGGCGCAGCCATCCTTTTACTTCACCTGGCTGGGGATTGTCCGCAGTATCGCCGATTTGGGGATCGTATTCGTCAGCCTGGCCGGGCTTTTCC
Source organism: Anaerolineaceae bacterium (assembly GCA_036787065.1). GTDB lineage: Bacteria > Chloroflexota > Anaerolineae > Anaerolineales > Anaerolineaceae > JAJYIW01. The sequence continues at coordinate 5,262 of DAIQPZ010000003.1, read as the reverse complement.
TGGCTGATAAACTGGGTAAGGCTGTCCTGGGCGGATTATGGGTCGGGTTTATCCTTTATGGTCTGGTCTTTCCAGAACAGATCCACACCCACGATTATTACAACCTGCCGGTAGTCCCCATCATCGCTTTGGGTCTGGCGCCGGTAGCCGCGCTGGCGTTGGCAAAACTATCTGGACAGCCCCGATTTTGGCAGGCAGCCTTCCTGGTGTTGGCGATAGGTGGCATGATCTATCCGTCCTGGCTGGCGCGCAACGTGCTGGTTTCATCTGATTACCACAACGAAGGCGCTGCATGGCTCAAAATGGGCCATGCCATGCCTACGGATGGCACGATCATCGCTTTGACACACGATTCAGGCAAACGCATTAAATATTATGGCTGGAAGGATGTGGCCTTATGGCCTTCTGCCGCCGATTTAACCCTCACCATTGACCGAGGTGGAAACAACGACACCAATTTCGACCACTTCTTTACGACCACCACCTCGGGCATGTCTTATTTCCTGGTGACCCAGTTTGGTGAATTTGACGCGCAACCCCAATTGAAAGCCTTGTTAAACGATCATTACCCGGTTTACGCCAAAGGGGACGGGTATGTGCTCTACGATTTAAGAAACAAAAAGTAACACCAATTTTCATGCCCGATCATCGATCTGGCATCATACGGACTATAATAGGAGCATGTCCCAAAAAACCACACCGGATCCACAACCCAATCAACAGGATAAAATCACGCGCTGGGTGACCACACGTATCCAGCTTGTCTTACGCCTAATGTTTGACGGCCGGGTGAAGCCCCTGTTTAAATTATTCCCTATCCTGGGCGTTTTATTGTTGTTTACCCCCTTCCTGGGCGGGTTTTTGGCCAGAATTGGAGCGTTCCTGGTGGCCATGGTCTTGTTTGTCGAAGCCAGCCCACCCAAAGTGGTCCGGGAACAATTGGATGACCTGTACCAACCCATCGGCGAGAAAAAAAATAACAAGACGACCGAAGTAGATGAAATCATCGACGCTGTCTTCCGCGAAATCGACGAAGAAGACAAGACCCACAAAAAGCAACCCTGAGAGGATCATCACCCGATCAAAGGACACCTGTCACTGGAAAAAAAGACTGCGAATCGCTATTGTTACAAATAAGGTAACTACTCAGGCCTGTGTGGAAAAGCCCCGAATTTGAGGTGTTTGCGGGTGCGGAGTACCCGCAAACACCTCAAATTCGGTAACTTTCTTTACATGGCTGAGTAGCTACCAAATAAGATAATTAACGTTAATTTTACGGAGGTAAAAAATAATGGCTTACAAAACCTGGGATTCTTTAAAAATTCGCTATTGTGATCATGTAAAAGCCGAAGTTGGGCTTGAAGTTGAGGCTGTCTATCCGTCTGAATGGCTGCCCGACCAATCCCCACGCCTCCACGCGCACCGCTGCTCGAATGGCACGTTATGCAGCTTATCCGATAAAGCCAGTTGCGTTTGGTCTGGCACCAATCCGGATTATGATCCATTCGTAGGGGCAACTCAAAAGAAATCTTAACCCACCCACAGATCCCCCTTCCTTATTTGTGGGTTAATCCATCCCGCTTGAGAGGGTGGGATGGATTATTTAAGTCCAAAGAATCACCCCGTTTCATGTAACTACTCAGCCCCACCTCACCCCCAGCCATATGAGCTAACTTAAGACTTTGCATGTCATTATGTATGTTCCACGCATGTGCGACTGCTTAAGTTCGTGCATATTGGGGCGATGGTGAGGACTGAGCAGTTGCCTTTTCATTCTAGTAAACCTGAGCCCTGCCACACCGGCATAGGCTGGTCAAACCCTTTTAGATGCTTGGGCGGCAAGGGCGTGGCAATCAAGCGCCGGCCCAGGAGCTGGAAAGTGCGTTCATCCGCCAGGATTTCGTCCCCTTCGGCGGTAGAGCCCAGGCGTGAGGCCAGGTTAACCGCCATGTCAATGGAAGAATACTCGGCATGCTCAGGGCTGCCAAAATTTCCACTGATCGCTTCGCCAGCAGCGATACCAATTCCAATGGGTAGAGGCAGCACCGCCAGGTCGGCATCAATGGCCCCGGCTAAAGCCGTGGTGATCCCCAGGCTTAGAGCCGTTTCATCTTCGACCTGATCGATCAAGTGGCCCAGTTTTAGGATCAACTCAACCTGTTCCGTATATCCCATGGGGTTAGATCACCCCTAACGATTTGCCAACAGCTGCAAAGGCTTCGAGGCCTTTATCCAGCTCATCTTTGCCATGCGACGCTGAAATCATCACCCGAATGCGCGCTTTACCCTTTGGCACAGTAGGGAAACCGATCGACATCGCAAACACACCCGCCTCGAACAGGCTGCGGCTGAACTGCTGCGCCAGGGGTGCTTCACCCAACATGACGGGTGTGATCGGCGTGACACTCTGGCCGGTGTTAAAGCCCAGTTTCTGCATTTCGGCCTTGAAATAACGCGTGTTATCCCACAGGCGGTCTACCAACTCAGTCGAGTTTTCCAGCAGATCGAGGCCAGCCAGGCAGGCGGCAACGTCTGGTACGGTGACCGCTGAAGAGAACAGGAAGGGGCGACCGCGCTGGCGCAACCATTCAATGATGCGCCCGTTGCCGGCTACCACACCACCCACCACGCCAAACGCCTTGGAAAGCGTACCGATCTCGACGTCCACCTGACCGTGCAGGTGAAAATAATCGACAATGCCACGTCCACCTTCACCCAAAACCCCTTCTCCGTGTGCGTCATCCACCATCAGGAGGATATCGTGTGCCGTAGCCACTTCAGCGATCTTATCCAGCGGGGCAATATCGCCATCCATGCTGAAGACCCCATCCGTGACGATTAATGCACGCCGGTAGGTTCCCTGGGCTTCATGGATCACCCGATCCAGGTCAGCCGGATTAGCGTGGGCAAAGCGGATGATATGAGCGCCCGAAAGCCTGGCGCCATCGATGATGCTGGCGTGATTGAGTTCATCGGAGAAGATGACGTCTTCTTTTCCCACCAATGCGGGTATGGTAGCCAGGTTCGCGCAGAAGCCCGATTGAAAACTGATCGCGGCTTCCACTCGTTTGAATGCGGCCAGGCGCCGTTCCAGCTCCAGGTGCAGGTCCATCGTCCCGGCAATTGTGCGTACGGCAGCCGGTCCAATGCCATATTTCGCCACGGCCTCTTGAGCCGCTTTAACCAGCGCCGGGTGGTTGGCCAAGCCCAGGTAGTTATTCGAGCAAAAATTAAGCACACGCTTGCCATCCACCACCAACCATGCCCCCTGGGGAGAACTCAGGGTGCGGATGCGGTTATACAGGCCAGCCTCTTGTAAACCTTTTAACTCATCATCGATCCAATCCAGTTTCGTCGACATTTGACCTCCGATTAGAAGATTGATCCAAGCGATTAAACACATCCAACCGCGCATCGGCCAGGTAACCTAAACCGGCCAAAGCCTTGATGACTTTCTCAACGGCCCCTTCTTTGACAAGGGTCGTCGTCGGGTTTAATGGATCCCCTAGAAAACGCGCTGCCGGGGTACGGCGCAGCGCGGACAGCATCTCCGGCGATTTGACCCGCAGGAGCACCACCGGCTCCAGGGTAGCCTGGGTTCCGCTCTCTTCCCAATGTTCCAGTGATTGAACCAGGGCAGGGGTAGGCGGGGCGCTGGCATACCGGCGCATTAAAGATATCAGGTGGCCAGTGCGTAGACCCTGGTTACGGGCGCGTTCCAAGGAAGAAGGTGTGATGCGATAGACATAGTCGTTGGGACTTTCCGCCTCCCACTGGCAAAATCGCGCCACCTGGTAGCGCACTGCTCTCGAGGTCGAGGACGGCACAGTCAGCCGTCCTTCTGTGGTGACCTGGAAAAGGGAATCTTCCCGCGCCAGTCCAATGGGCATTTCACCCTTGAGCAGTTGGGGCGCCCAGGCCGAAAAGCGAAACGCCAGCGGAGCAGCATCTGGCCGGCTGGTAGCCAGGTCCGTTATGCCAAGCCAATGCAGTGGACCTGTGATTATAAACCGTACCAATGCCCCATCCACCTCATCCCAATAGCGATTTCCAATCAACGAGTCGCCATCACCCACCCGCCGGATCAACCACGAATCGTAATCACCAGCCGGGCGTTGAAAGTCAGGCTCGCATTCATGCACGCCGGAAACGAAGGATGACAGATTCCACCAGGTTTGGGGTGGTACCTGACCTAAAAGGGTGAGAAGTTTTTGGCGAGTATCCAATGGATCGTTACGCCATTCACCCTCACATAAAATGCCGGGCATCAACCAAAGGTCGTTAAACGAAGGGCTTTGAATCCAACCCCGCACCAGCATAACCAGAGCCTCTCCGCGCCGGCTTTCGAGAAAGGCGCGGGTTGGCTCGGGTTGCGGCATGCGGGCAGCGTCCAACATGTCGGCACAGGCTAATAATTTTACGAATAACCCGGTTGGGATACCCCAATCTAAAACGGGCAGTGAGTCCACCACTAGGCCAAGACGCAGGGCAGCCAATAAAGTGCAGGCGTGATCGAGAATGTGGTCGGTCGCCAGATAAGGCACGGCACATTCCAAAGGAGACGCCTGGCGACCGGGCGGTTCTGGTTGACCACTCTGCAATGCAGGCAGCCAGGGTAAAAACTCGTCTGGAATAAAGGCAAACTCCTGAGCTTCGGTCTGGTCCGGATCTTTCAAGAAGGCGCGCCCAATTAAGCCACGATACCACAATATTTCTGCAGGGGAGATCGGGGTAAGATATGGGCGCTCACGGTCGCGCCGGCCAGGTCCGATTTCACGGAGACTGCCAAAACGCCGCACAAAATTAGACCAGGACACATGGCCTTCATTGGCCAGGAGGAAATGCATGGCAGCCTGGGCTTCCGCAGGCAGCGCCTCGACAATTTCAGCCATCTGGCGCCGGTCCAACATAGATTTCACAAGCAAAGGCAGCGCTATATGCGCATCCGGCGCATTCAGCTCGATCCCCCATAAGCTGGCGATTATTCGCAGATGGCCCAGGTCGCGGCCTTGCAGGCTATGCAACAAGTCTGGCATTCTGGCTATTTCCGTCTCACTTTTAATAAATGGTGCTTTGTATTTTAATGAACCACAACGAACTCGCCTTGAAGCAGCTCAACCGAAAGCTGGCGGGTTTGTGAATCAATACCGGTCAGAATCTCGCCATCGGCATGGATAAACAATGGGGCGTCAGAAATGATCTCTAATTTGCGGAACTGTCCGTTAAATACATGTTTGAGCGTGGTATGAGTCCCATCGAGAA
>DAIQPZ010000123.1:0-7837 GCA_036787065.1 Anaerolineaceae bacterium | reverse complement strand
CCGAGATCCTTCAGTCGCCAAAGCCCTCCTTCAGGATGACAACCGACGCCAAAGCTCGTCTTCAGTTTGACAACCGACGCCACAGCGCGTCTTCAGCATGAAAGGCGCCTTAGGGCGCCAAAACTCACTTTCCTGGGATGGTAACCACGCGCGTGGTGATTTTGTAACCTCGAAAAAGTTGCAAAAAAAAGCAGTTCGACCTATACTGGACCGAGTTCGAGCATTCCGGTCAAATTACGATTCCTTCAAGGCGAGATTGCATTGAAAAAAACGTCAGGCGAAAAGCGCTGGATCCTGATCTTTGGTGGGATCTTCATGCTGATCACGACCATTCCCTATTGGACCGGTTATGCCCGGCAAGGGGAAAGCTGGCGTTTTACCGGCGCCGTTTTAGGGGTGGAAGATAGCAATTCGTATCTTGCCAATATGGTCAGCGGGTCGAGCGGCGCCTGGCTATTTCGCACACCTTATACCCCATATCCCCAACAAGCCACGCTGGTGTTTCTCCCCTATTTATTATTGGGGAAACTGGCTGCGCAGCCTGGTCTGCACGACCAAATGGTGGTGCTGTTCCATATTTTCCGCATCCTGGCAGGGCTTCTGGCAGTTTGGGCCACCTATGATTTCATCGCCTATTTTATCCGTTCGGTACGCTGGCGGCGGTTTGGCACGGTGCTGGCAGTGGCAGGGGGTGGGTTAGGCTACCTGCTGCCCCTCACTGGGCACATCGAGTGGATGGGCTCGCTGCCTGTCGAATTTTATTCACCGGAAGCTTTTGGGTTCTTGATGTTTTTTAGCATACCGCACCTGGCGTTGGCGCGGGCTTTTTTACTGTGGGGGCTGCGGGCTTTCTTGATCGCCGGGCAGAAGCGTGGTAAGAGTCTGGTCCTGGCCGGTTTAGGGACGGGGGTGCTGTGGCTTCTGACCGCCCTGGCTCAACCCCTGACGGGTATGTTGGCCGGGGCGATACCGGTTGGCTACGTTGCAATCACCGGCGCGTGGCAGTTAGCCAGGCAGGTCAGGCACACGGCGACCGATTGGAGGCAGTGGCGGGCCTATTGGGTCGCGGCAGTCCTGGCGGGCGTCGTGGCAGGACCCTACGCTGCTTATAATGCGCTTTCCTTTTTGTATGAGCCTTTATTAAAGGCCTGGTCCGATCAGAGCACGATCCCGGCCGCCCACCCCTGGTTGTATGTCCTGGCTTATGGGTTGATCTTACCTTTCAGCCTGTTGGGGGCATGGCGCCTCTTGCGTAAAGATGGTTGGATGGGAATCTTCCTGGTGAGTTGGGCGGTCGTGTTTAGCGCGGCGATTTACATCCCATTTTCACTCCAAAGACGTTTGAATGAAGGGGTGTGGGTGGCGTTATTATGCATGGCCTGCCTGGCGTTTGAATGGGCCGAGGAGAACCTGAAATACCGGTTGGCCGCGCGGTGGGTGGCTAATGTCGTCCTGGTCTTTTCTATGCCAGCCACGGCGTTGATACTGGCCGGCTGCCTGTTAATCGCGGTCAACCCGGCTCGACCGGCTTTCATCCCGACCGCTGAAGCCAGAGCCTTCGAGTCTCTGGCTGGGCAGGTCCCAACCAGATCGGTTGTGCTTTGCGCGCCAACCACAGGCAACCCGCTGCCCGCCTGGGCGCCGGTGCGGGTAGTGGTTGGTATTGGGACCTTGAGCGCCAATTACACAACCCTCGCCCCTCAGATCGAGCAGTTTTTTCAAACCGGCCAACCGGATGCCAGTCGCCAGGCTTTTCTCAATGACCTCGGGGTAAATTACGTCTTCTGGGGACCGGATGAGCGCGCACTGGGCAGTTGGGACCCCCACACTGTCAGCTATCTCAGGCAGGTTTTTTCCCACGAAGGGTATACGCTATTCGAATATTTGAAGGCACAATAATCTTGGGGGATGAGATTCTTCGGTCGCCAAGCCTCCCTCAGAATGACAGGCCCGGTCACCAAGCCTCCCTCAGAATGACAGGCCCGGTCGCCAAGCCTCCCTCAGAATGACAGGCCCGGTCGCCAAGCCTCCCTCAGAATGACAGGCCCGTCCGCTAAAGCCTCCCTCAGACAAACCCGGTCGCCAAAACACTTTCTCCAGGATGATAATTCTGTCTGGGTGTCATCCTGGAACCCCCGGAGGCTCTGCGATGGGGGTGAAGGATCTCGCTATGCCAGCCGGGATCCTTCAGTCGCCAAAGCTCTCCTTCCTAGCATGACAAAGCCGGTTGTTATTCACCCTGCCCTGATGAATAACCTGGCTCACCATCAAAATCGTAGAGATGCTCGGTCTTGATTACCTCCAGGCCCGCGGCGTTGATTTTCTGCAGTAAAACCAGAATCTGGTTAAAGTCTACCCGCCCTTTTACCGAGATAAAGCGGCAGCGCCAGTGATCGGTGCAAAAAGTGCCTGGTAGGCCTCCCGGGTAAACCTTCACGCCGCGATTGGTGATCATATGCAGGTGGAAGGCAGGCGCGTCAATGGCTTCCAGGGCTTTCCCGAGTGCCTCCGGATCGCGCGAGTCCGCGGTCCAGTCCAGGAAAACATCGATCCCCACCAGCGATTTTTCACTGGGCGGGGTCTGGCTGGATTTGAAGTGGATGCCGCTCCCTGAATAGGTGACCGGTTGTAACTCTTCGGGAACACGCCCCAGCCGTTCGATGACCGCACCGGTGAAGGCGCGGGTGCCCACCAGTCGCTGGCTCAGGCCAATACGGTAAATATCACCGGTATGGATGCCATCTTCCAGGGTACACAACCAGGCATTTTTAATTAATTGGGCCTTTTCAGGCATGCCGAGATGCACCAGCATCTCCACCGCGGCCACCAACAGCCCGGAGGGGTTGGCGATATCTTTACCGGCAATGTCCGGCGCGGAGCCATGCACGGCTTCAAACATGGCGGCGTCCCAGCCAATATTGGCCGAGCCAGCTAATCCAACCGAACCGGCTACCTGGGCGGCAATGTCTGAGAGGATATCCCCATACAGGTTGGGGGTGACGATCACGTCAAGGCTGGTCGGCTGGGCCGCCACACGCGCGGCGCCTATATCGATGATCTGGTGATCGGCGCGAATGTCCGGGTATTCGACTGCCACGCGCTCGAAGGTCTTATGGAAAAGGCCGTCGGTGATCTTCATGATGTTATCTTTGGTCATGCAGGTGACTTTTTTTCGCCCATACGCCCGGGCGTATTCGAAGGCGTAGCGGATGATATTTTCCGAACCTGGACGGGTGATCAGTTTGAGCACCTGGGTCACTTCGCGCGTCTGGCGATGCTCGATACCTGCATACAGGTCCTCTTCATTTTCGCGGATGATGACCAGGTTCATGCCAGGGTAGGCGGATGCCACGTAAGGGGTGTAGGCCTTACACAGGCGCACGTTGGCGAAAAGGCCCAAGGTGGCGCGCAGGGTCACGTTGACGCTTTTATAACCACCGCCTTGCGGCGTGGTGACCGGGCTCTTGAGCATGACTTTGTTGCGCCGGATGGTCTCCCAGGCTGCCGGAGGAATGCCCGATGGGTTGCCATTGAGATAGGCGCGCTGGCCAATCTCAATTTTGTCATAATCAAGCGGGGCATCGGCGGTATCCAAGATTTGCAGCACAGCTTCCATGATCTCCGGGCCAATGCCATCGCCCTCGGCAACGGTTATCCGAACATGTTCAGACATGTTTGCCCCTCCTTCCATTTTTCAACCGAGGTGATAAAAGTTTTCGTCTAAACTGACCCGCCGGCCTTGTTGGGTGGAGACGTAGCAAGCCAGGACCATTTTTAAAGTTGTATAGCCTTCTTCTACGGTGCCGATGGGCTCTCGCCGGCCGTGGAAGAATTCGGCCAAAGGCCCGGCCAACCCGGCAATCCGTTTTCCGTGGTTGTCTGGGCTGGGGATGCCACTGTCTATCCACAGGTTAGTTTCAGTTGAGAACCATTTGAGGCCGACGGCGCCTTCGGGGCGGGGCACATTGCAACTGGGAACATCCCCATAATTCTGAATAATGGTGCCTTTTTCGGCGATGACCTCGGTCGTGTTTTCGGCTGCTACACAAGTGAATGAACAGGAGACCTCGGCAATCGGCCCACCCGGATAATGATACAGAGCGATCCCGTTATCCATCGGAATTTTTGGATCGAGCAAAGACTCGAGCTCCGCGGTGACCGATCCCGGTTTCCCCAAAAGCCAGTGGATGAAATCGATAGCGTGGGCCGCGTCATCGGCCCAGATATCGCGGTTCAAGGCCGGGTTGACGTGCCAGGCCTGGTTAAAGTTAGGCCAGGTGTGAGTTCCCAGGCCATGCCTGCGCCTGACCATGAATATCTTACCCAGCTCGCCGCTGTGGATTTTTTCCTTCATCCAGATATTTTGCGGGTCTACTCGCATTTGCCAGGCGAGAGTAAAGGGGACGCCCGTGCGCTGGATGCAGGCGACCATCTGATCCGCTTCGCTCAAGGTGAGCGTCATCGGTTTCTGTAATGCGATGGGTTTGCCGGCCGCGGCGGCAAGCTCGACCAGCCTCAAATGTTTAGAAGTTTCGGAGGTAATCACAACTGCATCCACGTCCGGCCTGGCGAGCAGCTCTTCGGCCGAAGTGCAGGCGTTCAACTTGAAATTCTGGCGAGCAGACTCTAAGCGCGCAGGGTCATCATCCCACCCTGCCACGACTTTGATATCATGACGAGGATCCTGCTGCCATTCTGTACAATAAGCGTTTACGTGCCCATGAGCGAAGCCAAGGATGCCGATCCCGATTGCCATATGGTCCCTCCGGCGAAAAATATAGATTAACTTTACCAAGCAACATTTTTCCATTCCCCCTGGCTCCCCTTCCCATTTGAGGGTCAGGCTGGGGTGAGTGTGCGACAATGTAAAGTCAAACAGATTGTACTATAAACCGACATCGACAGGTAGTTTTATTGAACTGGTTGAGTGCATTTCTTATTCCCGAAGGTGGAAGGGGATATCGATCATCACCCGCTGATACCCTAGATGGCGTTTGCGATAGAGCAATGCCGTGCGGATCAGCCAGGCAGACTGGTTGTGCAACGCGCTTTGCCACCAATGAGCTGGCACAAATTCTGGCATCAACAACACCGCCTGCTGGCCGTCGTTATGTTCCTCGTCGGTCTGATCCAAGTAATCGAGCAGCGGTCCGACGATCGAGCGGTAAGGAGAGGGAACGACGACAAAAGGCAGGTCAGGCAGCCACTCTTCCCAGGTCTTGCGCACCTGCGCGCCCGTGCCTGGCTCCAGCTCGATATAGACCGCCGTGATGTGGTTCGTCATCGAGCGGGCAAAATTAACCGCGTCAATCATCCCGCGGTGGACCCCCGAAACCGGGATCACCACGCGTGGGCTGGGGAAAGCGCGCAGCGAAGGTGGCAGCCCGTGCAGTGATAATTGGTGCGACACTTCATTGTAGTGTTTACGGATGCGGATAAAAAGCCACACGATCAACGGGATCAGCAGGATCGAGATCCAGGCGCCTTGAATAAACTTACTAAAGCCTATAACGACCAGCGCCAAACCCGTTACCAACGCTCCCAGGCCGTTGATCCCCGATTTAACCTGCCAACCCGGCCCACGTGTGCGCGCCCAATGCACTACCATACCCGACTGAGAGAGGGTAAAAGCCAGAAAAGCCCCCACCGCGAACAGCGGTACCAGCAGGTGTGTATCACCCTTGAACAGGATCAGTAAGAATGCCGTAGCTCCCGCGAGGATCGCGATTCCGTTTGAAAAAACCAGCCGGTCGCCCAGTTGGGTCAACTGGCGGGGCATAAAGCTGTCCGCGGCCAGGATGGCAGTGATGCGGGGAAATCCGGCGAAACTGGTATTGGCGGCCACCGCCAGAATGAGGAGGGTCGTCATCTGGATCAGGTAATAACCAAAACCGCTGCCTAACAGCCGGTGCGATAGGGCTGAAAGGATTGTCTCCCCCGGCCCGGCGATCACCCCCATGAACTGGGTCAGACCGATCGAGCCGGCAAACAAAAAACCCATCAGCACCGCCATTACCCCCAGGGTGAGGCGAGCATTGCGCGGCTCGGGCGGTTTAAAAGCCGGCACGCCATTGCTGATGGCTTCTACCCCGGTCAATGCGGTGCAGCCCGCCGAGAAGGCATGCAAGATCAGCAGCAAGGTCAACGGCTGGACCGCGGCAAATGATGCGGTGGCAACAGGGCCGGAGGATACGAGGGGCGTTGGCCCTTCTACCCACAGCCGGTAAGCGCCGAAAGCCAACATAGGCAGGTAGGTAAACAGGAACAGGTAGACCGGCACCGCCATCAGCGAGCCAGTCTCTTTAAGCCCGCGCAGGTTGGCCAGGGTCATCACCACCAGGATAGCCAGGGCCAGCTCCACCCGGTAACTATGCAGTATTGGGTACGCCGAAGCGATCGCGTCCACCCCAGCCGACAGGCTGACCGCCGCGGTTAATACGTAGTCGATCAGCAGCGCCGCGGCGGCGACCAATCCAGGGTAGCGCCCAAGGTTATCGCGCGCCACGACGTACGATCCGCCTCCCGATGGATACCCAGCTATGGTCTGGGCATACGACAGGGCTACAATTGCCAGTAGCCCCACAATGGCCAGCCCGATAGGCCATGCCTGGGTCAACCCAATCGCCCCAGCGGGCAGCAGACCCAGGTAGATTTCCTGGTTGGCATACGCAATCGAAGAAAGCGCGTCTGGTGAAAAAGCCGCCAGCGCGCGGATTTTATTCAAACGCTTCTCGCCTATAATAAAGGTCGGCAGCGGTGAACCCAACATAAATTCGCGGATTTTATGGAGCATTGTCGATTAAGTCTTAATCCTTTTAATCAAGCTGTGATCCCTGGGCTGCCTGCCGTCGTTAAGAAAAATGCACCAAATGGACACGTGGTGAGCGTAGCTACAAAATTGTGAATTCCGACATTCGCATAACGCACACATTAATAATTATATTCGTTTAGAAGGTGATCGAACAGGAATAAATAATGGGTCTTTGGGAATTGCCGTGGTGAAGCCCCAAAATTTGGCCTCTTCCAAGGTAACTCCTGGAGAACCTGAATAATTGTTAAGTGTTGTGGTTTGGAGCAGATTTTTACAGATTGCTTAACGCGGCTTTCGCGGCGTTGAACCCACACAAACCGTGCACACCGCCGCCTGGGGGAGTCGAAGAAGAACAGATATAAATGTCTTTGGCAGGGGTTTGATATGGGTTGAGACTCAAGGTGGGACGGGTAAAAAATTGAAAAATATCCTGGACACCCGCGTTGATATCACCCCCAATATAATTTGGGTTGTAATTTTCCATTTCTACCGAGTTGAACGTGTGGCGGGCCAGGACCACATCTCTGAATCCTGGGGCAAAGCGTTCAATCTGTGCCTCCACTCGGGCGGTCATATCAAAGGTTGAACGAGCGGGCGCGTGGCAGTAAACCCAGGCGGTGTGCTTGCCAGCCGGGGCGCGCGACGGATCGAATAGACTTGGCTGGGCGACCAATACAAATGGGCGTTCGCCGGGGGTGCCACGCCAAACAGTGCGTTCGCTGACCTCGATTTCTTCCAATGTGCCACCCAGATGAACCGTTCCTGCCTGGCCGCAGCTCCTGGCGTGCCAAGGAATAGGTTCGCTCAGGGCATAATCCAGCTTAAATACGCCCTGGCCATAACGGAAGCGTTCAAGTTGGCGGTGGTACCTTACAGGCAGGCGTTTTCCGGCAATTTTCAACATTTGTCGAGGGCTGGTATCGAAGAAAACCCATTTGGAAGGAGGCAACTCGTCGATGGTCGCGACCATCCATTGGGTCTGGATTTCCCCGCCAAGCGAGCGAAAATAGTCAGCCATAGCTTGGG
>DAIQPZ010000277.1:0-2417 GCA_036787065.1 Anaerolineaceae bacterium | reverse complement strand
CCGCAATTACCTCAAATTCGGACCACTTTCTTCTCATGCCTGAGTAGTTACCAAAATTCATATATAAGAGCGATCAGTTATGAAGGTAAAAGTTCATACCAGGCCTTAACCAGTTGGACCCAGAAATGGTCAGGATACGGAGAATACATTATGCAATAAATAGAACGACGAAGTCTATGAATGCCAACAACAATTGAATATTTTATTGACTTCAAAAGTCAAGCATGCTAAAATACACACGTGTGCATAACAGTCGATGACTTAAAACCCCAATGCAATGTGGGTAGAAAGGAGCAGTCCGCGTGACCCGCTCCGTTTCCATCCTGGACATTGCCCGGACCGCCGGGGTCTCCCACTCGACCGTCTCACGCGCCTTGCACAACAGCCCTCTGATCAGCACCGATGTGCGCGAACAGATCCACAAAATTGCCAAAGAGATGGGCTACACCCCCAACGCCGTGGCTCAAAGCCTGAAAGGCCAGCGCACCCACACGGTTGGGCTGGTCGTGACCACCATCGCCGATCCTTTTGTCGGGCGGGTCGTGCGCGGGATCGATGAAGTGGCCCAAAAAGCCAACATGGACGTCTTTCTGGGCGTTTCGAACAACGATCCTGAGCGCGAAATGGCCGTGATTGAATCCTTTCAACGCCGGCGGGTGGATGGCATCATCGTCACTGCGTCACGCCTCAGCGCCCAGTATTCCGACCGGCTGGCGCGCATCAACATCCCCTGCGTGATGATCAACCAGCAGTCTGAAATCGACTTCGCCGGTTTGCACACCGTTTCCGTCGACGATTATGCCGGCGCCTGCCAGGCCGTCAGCCACCTGACCGGCCTCGGTCACCGTTCAATCGGCTACCTGGGGGCCGGCAACCGCCCACTTTCCAACCGCAGGCGGCTGCAAGGCTACCTGGACAGCCTGGGGGCCGTAGGCATCACCCCACCCGATAATTGGATCAAAATGACTCCAGCCGGCCACCGTTATCATACGGACGATGAAACGGATGGGAAGAGCCTCGCATCCGCCCTGGTCGACGCCGGTGTGACGGCCATTTTCTGCTACAACGACATGATCGCGGTGGGCGCCTTAATGGCCTGCCATGATCGGCGCATCTCGGTGCCGGATCAATTGAGCATTGTCGGTTATGACGATATTGAGATCGCCCAGTACGTCACCCCACCCTTAACCACCATCCACCAACCCAAACTCCGCCTTGGGCAGGTCGCCATGGTCATACTAAATGACCTGATGGCAAGCTGCGTGGTTACAGATGCTGTTCTAACCACCGAGTTGGTCATGCGTTCCAGCAGCGCTTCGGCCCGGTGATTTTTATTTTACTTATTATGCACACGGTTGCAAGACGATGGAGACGCGAATGCCAACCTTTTACCCACCCGAAAAATTGCTGATCCATCCCGAGGGATCGCCAAACCCTGAGATCATCAACGAAATCCATCCTGAGCAAGCCGGATGGGATACTCTGCATTTCCAGGCGCACCGTTTATCCCCAGGGTTGCGTTGGTCCTTTGACACCGGCGAAAACGAGCTGGCTTTGATCGTCCTGGAAGGAAAATTGGCGGTCGATTCAAACCGGGGACGATGGGAATCAATCGGCGGGCGACGCAGCGTCTTTACCGGACTGCCCTACGCTTTATACCTGCCCAGGCAGACGGAATTTACCGTCACCGCACTCACCCAGGCCGAGTTTGCCGCCGCCTGGGTCGCCACAAGCCTGGATTTCCAACCCAGACTGGTGACGCCTAAAGACGTCTGGGTAGAAATTCGCGGGGGTGACCATGCCACCCGCCAGATCCACAGCATGCTTCCGCCGGGGTTCCCCTGCGCCCGGCTGGTGGTAGTTGAAGTTTATACCCCCGGCGGGAACTGGTCCAGCTACCCACCCCACAAACACGACCGCCATATCATCGCCCCAGATGGCGCGCTGCTGGAAGCTGACCTGGATGAAATTTACTACTACCGCATGGACCGCCCGGAAGGATACGCCATCCAGCGCGTGTATACCGGCGCCGATTCGCCCTTGCAGCGGGCTGGTTCGCCAATCGACGCGACCCTCACCGCCTACCACAACGACATCATCTTGATCCCCGAGGGCTACCATCCCGTCTCTACCCCACCCGGATATAATGCCTACTATCTCAACATCCTGGCGGGGAGCGCCCAAAGCCTGGCTGCCTCGGACGATCCGGCTTATGCCTGGGTGAAAAATACTTACCAATCCCGCGACCCGCGCGTGCCCCTCTTCGACATTTCAGGGGCAGCGGGAGTTCGCTGAGAAACTAGACCATGTCACCAACCCATCCCCCTTGCCCTCGCCCCTCAAATGGACACCGAGTCAGTCGTCCTGAGAATTGAGGTTTGTGTGGCCGTACGGCCACACAAACCTCAATTCTCAGG
>DAIQPZ010000276.1:0-2423 GCA_036787065.1 Anaerolineaceae bacterium | reverse complement strand
CCGCCCCCCAAAATAAACTCCCAGGCTTCAACCCGCGCCGCCCCCAGGCTGTCGCCCTCATACCAGATCGGGTAATAAGCGGTTTCGTTCAGCTCGATGGCCTTGTTTTCGTTATAATCGGCATCCAGCACCTGCACGCCGCCAAATTGGGCCCCATCTGTTGGTCCAACGTACTGCCCCACGCTGATGGACACGCGCGGGTCGCTGGAAAAATCCCCGGTTCCTCCCAGGCTGCCGCACACCTGCTGCGCGATGAGATGCTTTTGTGGGAGGTCTACTTCCGCCTTGACAATGGCATCCACCAACCGGCTGATCCAGGGCGTGTAATCTTCAGGGAGTGTGCCATGGATACCCGGCTCGTCACAAACTTCCAGGATCACATTATCGAAAGCGTTCACTTCCCGTGTAATTTTTTGAACGTATGCTTCCTGGCGAGTGACCAACGCCTGGTCTTTCAGGGTTTGAAAGTCTTTGCACTCACAAAGGCCAACGCCCTGGACATTATTCTCGTGGTAGAGCGGCATCAGGGTCCAGGTGTCTGGGTACATGGCATTAAACAAGCAAATTTCAACCACGATTCCAAGCCGACCGGCCTGGGCAATGAAATCCTTCAGCCGGATGAAATAATCCGGATTCCACGCATCGAGGTCGAATTGATTACCACCGAGAGGGTAACCAGGTATTGCGCTGCGTCCCCAGGGCAGGCAGTGGCGTTCCCAGCGAGGCGCCAGGGGGTTGTCATGGATAAAATAATGCTCGGGCTCTAGATAAGCCCCGGCGTAGATCCGAGTGGCGTTCATGCCGAAGCTTGCCAGGAGATCCAGGTAGGGGATGGAGTCAAAATCAAGGTTGATCACCGCCCCGTAATGCTCGGCTGAGGTGATCAGGATGGTGGGCTCCCCTCGAAACAAAAAGTAATGGGGGTTTTCAGGGTGCAAGCGGAGGGAAGAATCATTCGTCATTTATTGTTTCGGTAGGGCAAAATCGAGGGTGTAATAGCCGCCGTACTGGCTGGCCTGGTAAAACGCGTAGCCGATCCCGATCTCAGACACTTTTGGATTCATGATGTTATCGTGGTGGATCTTGCTCGCCATCCACCAATCGAAAGCCCCCTGTGGGTCGCCACTAAACCCGGGGCTGCCGGCAAATATATTCTCGCTGGCGTAAGCGTAATTATACCCCTGTGCCTGGATGCGGGTGTACCAGGTGGAGCCATCCGTACCGGTATGATCCAGGCGGCTGCTGCAGGCCATGTCCTGGCTGTGCACCTGGGCCGCGGCGCTCAGCTTCGCCTGTAATGTAAGCGCTTTCAAACCCGCGTTGGCGCGGGTCGTGTTGATCAGGGTCAGGATTTGGGAATAATAAGCATCATTCGTGGTAACCGCGCAGCTCGCTGGCGCTGCCGCTGCTCCGGTGCCGGGGTCGACCACCACGAAACTGACCTGGATTTTGGCCCAAATAAAGTCGATCCCGCCGCTGTTGACCCCAAAATGGCTGCCATCCGGGCGCTGGAATTCCCAATCACCGGTGTAAGCGCCGCCATTAACGGGCGCAACCAGGTCCACCGAGAGGTTGAAAATCTGCCCCGGAGCCACGTCCGGCATCGGCATGCTCTGGGGACCGTTCATCAGGTCGCCGCCAGCAGACACCAGCGCGTACTTCGCCCCCCATGCGCAAGTGCCCGCGTTTTGCAGGCGCCAGGTCTTGGTAAAGTGGGTTCCCTGTCGAAACATGGTCTCATCCGGTATGGTGACGTCCTCATAAAAGGCGGCTTTGTCCTCGCAGCTCGTAGCTCTCGCCAGGGTTGGCGCCGCATTCGGGGGTTGTCCGGTGTTAGCCGCGTTGGCGTTATCCGTGGTGGGGGTCGGCGTTGGCTGGGCCGGTGAAACTGGCGTCGGGTTACCCTTTTGCACGCCGCTCGGAGTCGGAGTCGCGGTTGGACTGGGTTTGTTTGGTGCAGCCTGGGTGGGAAACGGTGTAGGAGAGTGTGATTCGGGTGATATGGGTGTGAGCGATAGACCGCCTGTTTTCTGAGTCGCCTTTTCGACGACAGGTGTTACAGAGGAAGTTGCTGTTACGGCGGCATTGGGTGTTGAAGAACTGTTTGGCGCAGGGGTCGCGGTCAGTCCACTGGTGGCATTTACCGCCAGGGAATAGATAACCGCTTCCCTGTCGCTGGTTGCGGGTGTAGGTGAAGCAGCTTTCGGCGCCGCGACAAAACTGCCCGTGTTGAAGATCGAACAACTCGAAGCCGCGAGCGCAATTAACCCCATCACGACCCAAAAACTTTATGGACATAGTTTATAGCTTATTTTTTATATCTTCTTTGTCGTTTAAATAAAGGGTTTCAATAAGGTTTGGGGCTTTCGGAATTTCCGTGATGAGACGCCGCATTTCAAGGTGTGGGTGTGCGTATGCGCGCT
>DAIQPZ010000122.1:0-7920 GCA_036787065.1 Anaerolineaceae bacterium | reverse complement strand
GGTAACTGCTCAGCCATGCATAGAAAGTTCCCGAATTTGAGGTGTTTGCGGGTGCGAAGCACCCGCAAACACCTCAAATTCGGGTCTTTTTCATAAGGGCCTGAGCAGTTACAATTTTGGAAACTCTTTCTATATACGTCGGCGCAGCATATTGGTTGCAAATTTAATGTGTTAATTGGGATGAGTTTATCATCTTCCCCGATATGAAAGGGCTATATTTTCTATGGTTTTCGTTTAACGCCGTTCAGAAGGTCAAACTTTTAAAATTGCTTCCATCCAGATCAGTGTCAGGTGATTCTCGAACCCTGCGGCGATAAAAGCATCCTCTGATCGGCGGCTGGGGAAATTAATCGCGACAGACCGGTTTTCAGGGAGGTCGTGTAATGCCTGGGTGAGCAGGGTGTAGAGCGAGTCGTTGTCACCTGAGTCGGGCATGGCAAGCCATAAGTTATCGGCAAAGGTGCGTGATGGCTGCCAGGTGAGTAGAGCAGTTAAATAACCGCGCCGGCGGACAGCCCAATGTTTAAGGGATGTCCCTTCAATCAGGTGCAGCAGGTCAGCCAGCAGCCCGGGTCTAAATTCGTTTATGTGAAAATTCAAGTTCCAATCAACTTCCGGCGGGTAATTCTCTGTTAGCCAGAGTTTTTGTATGGCCCAGTCTTTGGTCTGGCGTGATGTAACGCTGACCCCATCACGCTCGGTATGTAGCCGCCCCTTAGAAGGCGGAAACATTTCCCAGGATGTGCGCTGAGCCCGCTCAATAAACCCCAGTGACTGGTAAAGGTGATGTGCCGCGGAATTATCATCCCGTACCTGAAGCCAGGCGGCCCAAATTTGTTTATGCCTTAAACCCTCTAACGCGGTCTGGGTCAGGGCGCGGGCAATTCCACGGCGGCGGTAATCGGGGTGGACGGCGACATTGGCAATCAGATAGATCCGGCGGCCCTGGCGGCTCATCGGTATCAGGCTTAGGTTTCCCACAATCTGACCGGATTCTTCCCAAACATATCCCGAAAGCGGCATCGCCACCCGTTCGGCTGCTTTGGGAGCCCAGTTTAAAAAACGCGCGTCCCTGGCGGCCTGGCGCATCTGGCGTAGATATTCCTTGCCATCCACATCCATCGTGTGGGCAAAACACAGCTCGATCAGATCGGCCACGCGCATTAAATCACGTCGAATGTCGAGCGGGCGCAGGTTAGGTAACGCGATTAATTCCCCAATCGAATCAAGGATTGCCATAAGTATAATTTTACCCTGGTTTAAAAAGTTTGGTTGAGCCGGGTTTGATTGCTTTATTAACCAATCTGGTTAAAATTAAACTTGTTTATGATTGGATTGGAAGACAGGTAAAGACCTGTCTTTATTAATTATTAATGTAACTACTCAGCCTGAACCTTTTTAACCACGAACCACACGAGATCCACGAAAAGGAGCTAGTATTTTCCTGTCTACCCTGTAAATTTCCGTGTTTGTTTGTGCGTTTGGTGTATTTCGTGGTATTTTGTCTTTATACCTGACCAGTCACAAATTAATTATATATAATTCTTATGCGGTGCATGCTAATCTTTAACACAAGGAATGTTATAATCCTCTTGGGATTAAGGACGGGCCAGCATAAATTTTTAATTGGTAAACGGCCAGACCAATTATGGACAAGTCATTGTCCCAATGAGTCAAAGGACGGAACCTATTATGATGAGATTTGATCGATTTACTGAACGTGCTCAGGAAGCAGCTCAGCGTGCCGCAGAAATAATTCAGCGATATGGCCATAATCAAATAGATACGGAGCATATTCTGCTGGCCTTAATAGAGCAGCCACAGGGTGTGATCCCCCAACTGCTTGAGTTACTAAAAGTAGACGCTGCTGCTCTTTCTGAGCGATTAGATTACATTCTCCGCACCAGCCCCAAGGCCAACATCTTTGGCGGCGGCGCCGGTCAGATTTTTATTACTCCCCGTGTAAAGCGTATTATCGACCTGGCTAATGAAGAGGCTAATAAATTAAAGGATGAGTACATTTCTACTGAACATCTCTTCCTGGCCATCCTAAGTGAGCGGAATACACCCGCCGCGCGTCTGTTAGAAGGCGCCGGGCTGACACGTGACCGTGTCTTCGATGCCATTTTACAGATGCGGGGAGGGCAGCGGGTTACCGACCCACAGGCTGAAACCCGTTATCGAACCCTCGAAAAATATTCTCGCGATATGACCCAACAGGCGCGTGAAGGTAAGCTCGATCCAGTTATTGGACGGGACAAAGAGATCTTGCGCGTCATGCAGATCCTCTGTCGCCGTACAAAGAATAACCCGGTGTTGATTGGCGAAGCTGGGGTGGGTAAAACCGCTATCGTTGAAGGATTGGCCCAGAAGATTGCCACCAACGATGTCCCAGAAATATTGATGGGGCGCAAGGTGGTGTCACTGGACCTGGGTGCGATGATTGCAGGCTCCCGTTTCCGGGGAGAATTTGAAGAGCGCCTGAAAGCAGCAATTGAGGAAGTACAACGCTCAGAAGGTGAGATCATCCTTTTCATCGATGAGCTGCACACCGTGGTTGGCGCGGGCGCGGCGCAAGGCGCGATGGATGCATCGAATATGCTCAAACCTGCCCTCTCGCGCGGAGAGCTGCAGTGCGTGGGCGCCACTACGTTGGACGAGTATCAGAAACACATCGAGAAAGATGCTGCTCTGGAGCGGCGTTTCGCCCCGGTTTTTGTGGAGGAGCCCAGCGTTGATGATACGATCCAAATGCTGCGCGGGCTGCGTGACCGTTATGAGGCCCATCACAAGGTGCGCTTCTCCGACGAAGCCCTGATTTCGGCGGCGCGGTTATCTGAGCGCTACGTAACCGACCGGCGCCTGCCGGATAAGGCGATTGACCTGATCGATGAGGCGGCTGCTAAGCTGCGCCTGGCGCTCTATTCTTTGCCGCCAGAACTGAAAGCCCTAAAATCTGATTTGGACCGCCTGAATGCCGAAGAAGAGCAGGCCGGTCTGGAGCGTGATTACGAGCGGGCGGCGCGCAAGAAAGCCGAGCGCATGCGTATGGAGACAGAATTCAACACTGGACGTGATCAGTGGGAATCGGAGCATAAACTGGATGAAGTGGTGGATGTCGATGACATCTGTGAAGTGATTGCTCAATGGACAGGAATACCAGTCAGCCAGATGATGGAAGCCGAATCCTCCAAGCTGCTCCACATGGAAGAACGGCTGCATGAACGCATCATCGGGCAGGAAGAAGCCATCCACGCAATTTCGGATGCGATCCGCCGCGCGCGCTCTGGATTGAAAGATCCGCGCCGTCCGATCGGTTCATTCATCTTCATCGGCCCATCCGGTGTGGGTAAGACCGAACTGGCGCGTGCCCTGGCTGAATTTATGTTTGATAACGATGAAGCCCTGGTGCGCATCGACATGAGCGAATACCACGAGCAGCACACAGTCTCGCGCCTATTCGGCGCTCCTCCTGGATACGTGGGCTATGAAGAGGGTGGGCAGCTTACCGAAGCTGTTCGGCGGCGTCCTTATCGCGTGATTCTGTTTGATGAAATCGAGAAAGCTCATCCCGAGGTGTGGAATGCCCTGCTCCAGATCCTGGATGATGGGCGCCTGACGGATGGACAGGGTCGCGTGGTGGATTTCCGCAACACGGTGCTGATTATGACCAGCAACCTGGGCACGGAATACGTGCATAAAGGAGGTACGCTGGGCTTCTTACAACGCGCAGATACCGATGAAGAGCGCCAGGCACACGAAAAGATTGAAAAGGCGCTCAAGAGCGCTTTCCGCCCTGAGTTTCTAAATCGTATCGACGAAATTATCATGTTCTCGCCGTTGACGATTGATAACATGCGCGAGATCGTCCTCTTGCAGATGAAAGAGGTCGAGGGACGGCTGCAGGAACATGGGCTTAAGGTGGTACTGACGCCTGCCGGGCAAGAGTGGCTGGCTCAGGCCGGTTATGATACCACATTCGGCGCCCGTCCGCTCCGCCGTGCGATCCAGAAGTATATCGAAAGCCCACTTTCGATAAAACTGTTGGCGGGTGAATTTGCATCTACCCACACGGTGGTTGTGGACGTTGAAAACGAGACCATTGTCTTCCACAATAACGATGAGGCACCGGCTGAAGTTGTCAGCCAGCCTGAGGTGACCTCCGCATTATGATCATGTCTCTCCACCCGGACCCAGTCTGGGTGGAGAGATAACTTTTAAACCATGGATTCAAGCCATCCGCAAATTCCAGCATTGCTGAAAAACACACACTTGTTTCGCAAGCTGTCTGAGCAAGCTTTGCTGGATCTTGCCGATCAGTTTGAAGTCTCCACGGTCAGTGCTGGCGAGACTATATTTGAGCAGGGGGATAAACGGGCTGACAGCTTTTATATGGTCATGTACGGCAGCGTCCGTATCATCCGGCAAAAGGGAAATAAAACCAGCGAGCTGGCCAATCTGGTTCGGGGGGATTATTTCGGCGAAGAAGCACTGATCACACACCGGCCCCGTTCGGTCACCGTGGTGGCTTCATCAGACGTGACATTGCTCCGCTTGACCTACGTACAGTTTAACGCCCTTGTCCAGAAAACCCCCCATCTGCGTGAAAATTTTAAAGTGGCGATTTCCAGCCGCCAACTTTCGCGCAGTTCCCCTCTGGATTGGCTTAACCAGGGCGAAGTGATTTATGTGATGGCACGAAAACACGCTATTTTTTTGTGGTTAAACCTGCTTGGCCCGGTTTTTGCTCTTCTGGCAGCTATCATCTCGTTTTTTGTTTTGTATGAGATGCTGCTTCCCGGGATGGCGACCGGGGCGATAATTGGCGGCCTGGCTGTCCTGGGATCCGTTGCCTGGCTGGTCTGGAATGCGATTGATTGGGGTAATGATTATTATATTGTCACCAACCTGCGTGTGGTGTGGTTGGAAGTTGTCCTGGGCTTGTATGACAGCCGGACTGAAGCCCCGTTGAGCACAGTGTTATCGATTGGGCTAAATACCGATCAACTGGGACGACTGGCTGGATACGGTGATGTACTGGTGCACACCTTTACCGGGCCAATTTTATTACATCATGTGGCCTATCCCGAACAGGTCGCATCCATGATTGAGGAATACTGGCAGCGCTCCAAGGTAACTGTGAGGGAAGAAGAAGCGCAAGCCATGGAATCGGCCATTCGTAAACGGCTTACCCCACCCGTGGTCGAGCCTCCCCGTCCAAAGCCGCCTGTCCGTAAACCCTCTTTTTTCAGCAGATTTTACACCAGCCTTTTTTCTGATTTCATCAAGGTGCGCATCGATGAAGGTAGCGTCGTTACTTACCGTAAACATTGGTACGTCCTGGTGCGCAATATTTGGGAGCAGCTTGCCCTGCTGGCACTGGTGATTGTTTTCCTCTCTTTTCGCCTGTCGGGTCTTATTACCATCCCGTCTCAAGGAGCCAGCATTGCCATCGCGGTCTTGCTATTCATCATCGATGCTGGCTGGTGGTTGTACGTGTATGAAGATTGGCGAAATGATATCTACCGGGTGACCGCGGAACAAATTATCGATATTGAGAAAAAGCCTTTCAGCACGGAACAGAAAAAGGCGGCTCCGTTGGAAAGCATTTTGAGCATCGAATATGAACGCCTGGGTTTCCTAGGAGTTTTGTTAAACTTCGGGACTGTTAAGATCAACGTGGGTGGAACGATATTTGATTTTTCTTATGTGTATAACCCATCGCGGGTGCAGCAGGAAATATTCCGGCGGATAGAGGAGCGCAAGGTTAAGAAAAAACTGGTGGAGTCTGAATCGGAACGGGAAAGACTTTCCGACTGGATTGTAGCTTATCATCGGAGCCTGGGTCAGGGCGCGGTTAATCTACAACCCCCCATTGAGACTAATCCCGTGCCGGATCAAATTTCCGATGAGGATCAATCAGATGGGAATGAGGGCTATTATTAACGTCTATCTCGACAATCTGCAAAGCCTCTGCAAAGCAAGCGCAATCATTTCCATCTTAGCCCATTTCAAGGTAAAATAGCCCGTACATGTGGATACTGGTATCCGATTTTACTTGCTGGCAGAACATTATCCGTATATTTCGGGCCAGCCCCTTATATAGAGAGATAAATAATGGCGCTTCGAAAAATTGTCTATATGCCCGATCCCGTTTTACGGCGAAAGGCACATAAAATTACTGATTTTGGTCAAGACTTTCAGGTTTTGGTGGATGATATGCTTGAAACTCTGCGGGACGTGCCCGGTGTTGGCCTGGCCGCCCCGCAGATTGCGGTATCTCAGCGTTTAATTGTTGTTGAATATGGTGAAAACGAAGAAGAGGATGAGGCCGTGGTCAAAAAGTTGTACGTGGTGGCTAACCCAGAAATCATCATTCCAGCGACAGCCGAACAAATTATTGGCTCAGAAGCCTGTCTGTCAGTGCCCGGCCTGGCGGGTGAGGTCGAACGTTTCACCCAGATCACAGTTAAAGGGCAGAACCGCCGGGGTCAGGCATTACGGCTGAAATTGGAAGGCTGGACCGCGCGTATTTTCCAACACGAGATCGACCACCTGGATGGGATTATGTTTGTTGACCGGGCTGTGCGTGTGTGGAAACTTAAGGAGAATGAAGAAGCTCTACTTGCCGATTAATGTACCTTACGCACCTTTCACTCACCAATTTTCGTTCTTTTGTCCGCCTGGATATGGAATTGCCCCGGCGGATTGTGTTGTTGGTGGGTGAAAATGCCCAGGGTAAGACCAGCTTGCTTGAAGCGGTGTATGCCCTGGCAGCTTTTACTTCCTTTCATGCGCATAATGACCGGCAGCTTATCAATTTTAATGCCACGGCGGAATCATTGGCAGTGGCGCGCCTGGTAGCTGATTATTCGAAGGGTGACAAAAAGCATCACCTGGAAGTGCGCCTGATCCAGGAGCTCAATGGCGCCGGTTGTACTCCCCGGTTTCGCAAAGAAGTCCTTCTCGATGGGGTCAAGCACTCCATTAATGAAGTGATTGGCCACTTTAATGCGGTCATATTCCTACCCCAGATGTCGCGTATTTTTGAAGATGGGCCTGAAGAACGGCGCAGGTATCTAAACCTGGCCTTGAGTCAGTCGACCCCAGGGTACGCGCAGATTCTCTCCGAGTATCAGCAGGCGCTGTCACAACGCAATGCTTTGCTCAAGCTGTTGAATGAGCGCGGAGGCGATGCAGAACAACTGTTTTATTGGGATGATATCCTGGTAAAAGGCGGCTCCCAAATAATGCTGGCTCGCATTGCCGCGATTCAAGACCTGGAGCGCCTGGCCAGGCGAATTCACCATCGCCTGACGCATTCCAACGAGGTGCTGCGCCTGGTTTACCAGCCCGGGTATGAGCCCTGTGGCCGCCCTGAGGGTCAATACGCTTTACCGCTAACCACACAGGTGGACCGTTCATCCTTTTCGTTGGAACAGCTCCAGGATGGCTTCAGCAAACGTTTAAAGGACCTGCGCCGCGATGAAATCGAGCGCGGTATCACCACCATCGGCCCGCACCGAGATGAGCTCCGTTTTATCAGCAATGGAATTGACCTGGGTGAGTATGGCTCACGCGGGCAGGTGCGCACGGCTTTGCTGGCCTTGAAAATGGCAGAAGTCACTTGGATGAAAGAAAAGACAGGCGATTGGCCAGTCTTGTTGTTAGACGAAATTTTGGCTGAATTGGATCACACTCGCCGTGTAGATTTATTAGCGGCACTCGCCGAATGTGAGCAGGCCATTCTGACCACCACAGACCTTCAGCTTTTCACGCCCACATTTATTCAACAGGCGGCTTTATGGCGGGTGCATGCGGGTCTGATTAAAGTCGATCCAGGTTTGCCTGAAAACTCCTGACGGGTCGTCAGCCTTTTCCCCACTTTCACACATAACTGAATACACCGATCTCGATAAC
>DAIQPZ010000031.1:0-21490 GCA_036787065.1 Anaerolineaceae bacterium | reverse complement strand
CCCAACGCCTGCACGCGCGCGGCCCAATGGGTCTGCGCGAACTGACCACCTACAAGTGGGTAATCGAAGGCGACTACCAGGTAAGACCGTAATAATTGCGAGCAGCTGGCTTATCCATTCGATCGAACCAGCAGAACTCAGTAAACAGATCAATTAATCGCCAATTGATAAACAGGTGTCCAATTACCGGGCACCTGTCCGTTTAATTTAATCCAGCAGGATGATGTACAATTTAAGTTTCCCCTCGACCTGTCAGAAAACGGATTACATCCTGCAGCTTCTCAAATCAAAAAAATCTGGCCCAAAATCCCTTTTGTCAGGTTAGTTTTCCTGGACTTCCTGTATAGAATAAAACAACCTTTCTCATTCAAAATGGGTCTTTATATTAAAAGGCCTTCAAATCGTTATGGAAAATATCGAACACCTGGTTCAACAAGCCCAAACTGGAGATCCTGAAGCATTTACCATGCTCGTAACCGGGTTTCAAAACATGGCTTACGGCTATGCCTTCTCTATTCTGGGTGATTTCGACCTGGCCCAGGATGCTGCCCAGGAAGCTTTTATCGAGGCTTACCAAAGTTTGCCAGCGCTGCGCGAACCGTTAGCCTTCTCAGCATGGTTGAAGCGGATTATCTATAAACAATGCGACCGTTTGTGGCGCCGAAAACGCCATGAGATCGTCCCTCTGGAAACCATTATGGAGACGGACTCCCATCTGCCGGGCTTGCAAGAAATAGTAGAGCGCAACGAATTTAGCAGCCAGGTACAGAAGGCCATCTATACAATACCCGCCAATCTGCGGACGGCGACAATCCTCTTTTATATCGGCGAGTATTCCCAACAGGAAATTGCCGATTTTCTTGAGGTGCCGGTTAAGACCATTAAAAGCCGCCTATACGCATCCAGACAGCGGCTCAAAGAAAGGATGGTAGCTATGGTACAAAATGAATTTGAACAAAATCCACTGCCAGAGCGGTTTACCCGAGAAACGGTTGAGCAGGCAATACTCCGCGCCGCAGAATTGAACAAAGACCGTCACTTTGACGAAGCAGAAAAACTGCTTCGCTCCCTGTTAGATCGGGTTCCCGAGCATCCGGCGGTCTTGAAAGAACTCAATCGGGCCATCATGCAGGGCAGAGTGTACGGGCAGGGCCGTTGGGACCTGCTTTCAGAGCTGGCAACGCTGGGAAAATTGATCCTCAAAACAAGCGATGATGAGGAAATTCACCGTCAGGTCGCCAAAACCCTGCTGGCAATCCCGGCCATGCCCGATGCCATCTCCTTCATCGAAAGCTGGATTGGGGAAAAGGGACCTTCTCTGGACCGGTTGGGAATGCTGTCCTGGGCGAAAGGCTGTTCTGGGGATTTTGCTGGTTCCGAGGCGCTGTGGAAGGACCTGATATCCCTGGCTCTATCGCTGCCAATGGAGCAGGCGCAGGCGCATGTGCCATTTATCGCCTATACCCTGGTTAATTGTCTTTCCGCTGCATGTGAGTTGGTCAGGGCTCAGGCGATCGCGAAACAGGCCTGGGAACTCTGCGGCGGCTGTGGTCCTCTTCCACCTCAGGAAACCTTTACTGGCGACAGCGATTGGCTGTCTATCTGGCACATGGCGAAGCTGAATATGGACGGAATTGGGCCAACGCTTCTGGCAAGACATCCAGAAAATAAGGATGGGGTAGAGCAGGCAATCCGCTTATCTATTCGCGGTTGGCTCGACGATCCCGGCGCTGTTACCGCAGCCTGGTTGAGTTGGGCGCAAACATGTGCGGCTTCTGGTAATTATGCCCTGCTTGAAAAGTGCCGGCTGGTAAGCCTGAGCGGGCTGCGGATGCGTGGTCTCTGGCAGGAAGCAAACCAGTTGGCTGGTAGCATCTGGCAATTGCTTGGAAATTACCCAACATCTGAGGCGGAACAAGCCCGCGCTCGGTGGGATTGGGAGCGGTTCAACCCGGTCGGAGCAATTGAAGCCTGCAACTGGCTGGAGGCGCATAAGATCGTCCAGGCTGAAATAGCCGCAAGGGGGGTTCAGGGCGCGGTAGGCTGGGCAGCGATCGTCGCAGGAGGCAGCGGCAGCTCGACCCTGCCAGAGATTTTACGGGCGCTGGAGGAAAACGGCGTCAGTAAAGTGGATGAGTATGGTATGTTTGGCTGGTATCTGCTGGCGCGTGAATCTGCCCGCGCTGGAGACCTGCCCAAGGCCTTTGACGCGCTGCGAAAAGCCCTGGCTTACTGGTCCAACACACCCTACTGGATCACCGATCTATGGGAAAAAGATGCTTATTGGGGCAGCCTGCGCGACCACCCAGAATTCCGGCAGGCTTTCGATGATCGCCGCCAGCGGATCGGTACGATCAACGGGCAGCTCCACTACTTTCCCGGTTGGTAATTCATAAGAGCAGGATAGGGTTTGGTAGTTATAAGCCAAACCCTATCCTGCTCTTTTCTTATAGACAAACCGGCAAAACAAATCTTCTGTTATTTTGTATCTTCTCAAAAAGTAGGGGGAAGCGGGGTGTTTTGGGCGTGCTGCCCACGCCCAAAACACCCCGAACCCCTCTTTATTGAGAAGTTACGTTATTTTTTATTTTTAACCAGCCTGACTTGTTCCGCGATCCATGGATAGGTCAGGGCAATGCCATCTTCCAGGTAAACCTTCGGCTTCCAGCCCAGTGAATAGATCCGCTCGTTGCTGAAGTTGCGCGACTGCACCCCCACCGGCCCATCAATGTGTTTCACATGAATCTTCTTGCCGGCCACTTTGGCCACAGTATCGACCAGCTCATTCACCGATACATACTGCGGACAGCCGATGTTCGCCGCTCCTACCAGATCAGACTGCATAAGAAGGTAAATGCCTTCAACCATGTCATTGACGTGGGTATACGATCGGATCGCGCTTCCGTCCCCCCAGACTTCAATCGTCCCGCCTTCTTCCGCTTCCGCAATCTTGCGGCATATCGCTGCTGGAGCTTTCTCACGCCCGCCCGTCCAGGTGCCTTCCGCGCCGTAGCAGTTCTGGAAACGGGCAATGCGTACTTTCATCCCATAGCGCCGGCTAAAAGCCATTGCCATGCGCTCAGAATATAACTTCTCCCAACCATATTCATTATCGGGGTTGGCCGGGATGGCCTCAGCCTCGGTCATTTCTGGCTCGCCGGGCTGCATATCGCGGTAGACACACACCGAAGAAGAGAAGAAATACCGGGGAATACCCATCTCTGCCGCAGAGTGGGTCATCCACAGGTTGACCAGCATGCTGTTGTGCATGATTTCAGTCTCGGCGGAATGAATAAAGCCCATCCCACCCATGTCCGCCGCGAGCTGATAAACTTCATCGAATTTCCCTTCGGGCAGCGTCAAAGCTGCCTGGCAGTTTTTCTGCTCGCGTAAATCGAGCTGGCAGAATTCATCCGCCGCATTGGGTGACCATTGGTGGGCCTTGATGTCGACCCCGCGAACCCAATAACCCTCACGTTGTAACTTTTTAACCAGATGCCCGCCAATAAAACCACCGGCGCCACAAACTAATGCTTTCTTCACGATTGTCTCCTGGTAGAAAGAATCGAAACCTTTTTCCGAAATAGATGATGTCAACAAGCTGTCTGGCCCTATTATACTAAAGTTTTCTTATTGCCCCAGTTCTTTGTAACTGTCGACGGCAAAGGCCAGCAACCCATAAGCGAATAGAACGCAAAGGACCATGGCCAGGAACAAACCGAAAGGATTGCCACGAAAAAAGCTAAAGAGAAAACCGCTCAGGCTAATCACAAGGCCTGAAACAATGGTGGACACAATTCCGGTGGTGGGAACACTACCGATCATCAGGTGCTCGGCTTTGGTCTGGCGCAGCACATCGTAACCGGCTGAAAAGGCCAGGGTTAAGGCGATAAATGGAACGAGCAGTGCCAGTTCCAACGGCATAGCGCGCAGGCCAGTCAGGCTGGCTACACCGGCCCCCAGCCAACCGAACAAGGTTACCACAACCGCTGAAGGGATCAGCTCCATCATCAAACGGTTATTGGCTTTTAGGGGTAACGGCTGTGCCGGAAACCACAGACCCAGGTCGGTGCGCAGTTCCTGGCTGGTCAACGCATGCACCCTGAGTGCCCAAAAGAACAACCCCACACCACGCGATCCCCAGTCTGGCGCCATCCAGATCCCCAGACTCAACAGCAAGACTAGCAGCCAATCCCACACCGTCTCCAGGCCGAAGGCACGCACCTGACGGATCGTTTGTTTCCACACCAGCGCCCAGGGACCGCGCCCAACCGGGATGCGACTCGGCCCGCTCCCGCCTTTAAGCCGGCGTTTGAGCCTGGCTGTGGCGGCCTGCTGGCTGACGGCAAAACCCACCGACGGAGAAGCGGTGCTCTCCTGGGCTGCCCGTGCCAGGTTCAACCCTTGTGAGGCCCAATAAAGCCCGCCCAGCCCAGCCATAGCCCAAACAACTGACACCAGGCTGCCAACCCAATAGCTGGAAATCCCGGCGCCGGCTGTCACCGGCAGCATCAACGGCAGTGAGAGAACTTGCGCCACCCCCTGACCACCCATAAGAAGACCCGGCGCCAGGATCAATGCAACCGCCAGGGGGGCCAGCAACGGATAACGCAGCTCGCGCGCGCCCCGCAGGCGGAAGCAGCCCAAGGTCCAGGCCAGGGAATACATCCCAACATGAAACACCAGAACGGGTAATAAGAAGGACAGACCGTTTCGTAAGTATAAGGGCGCATCGGACCAGCCCGGTTTAGCATTAATCAAGATGGATATTTCAGACCGGATAAAACCCAGCATAATGGCCAGCCCCCAAAATGGCAGCGCTGATGTGAACCATTCCCCCAATAACCAGGTAAATGTCACTGCCCGGCGGCTGATAGGTGTAGCGCAGATCAATACAGCATCCTCCGCGGTGAAATGGATCGGGCTGTTCCTCGACGAGCGATACAGCATCCAGACCCACCACAACAGGATGGCGATAACCGCCAGTTGGACAGCACCCTGGAAGGGATGGAGTGGCGAGAGGCCGGTCAGAAACTGGGCCACACCTGAGGTGATCAGCGCCATTAACGACAGACCCCATACGCTGAAGAAAAGCACCAGATAAAGCAGATAAATCCGGTTTGAAGACGAGCGGTCATTGAGATCATATCCGGTGATCGCCAGCCAGAATCGGATCTCACGGCGGAGCGTCTTACCATGGATGAACCAGGCTGCATTCAAGCTCCCAGCTCCCGTTGGTTAATATGCAGCACACCTTTCTCCATCATCCATTGAGAGGCATTCAACCCGGTTACCAGATCGAGGTGATGTGTGGTGAGCAAGATTGCCGCACCCTTGTAGCGTAAGTTGAGCAGTTTGCTTTTCAAGTAATCGATAGCCTGGGGATCCAAAGCAGAAGCAGGTTCGTCCAGGATCAGCAAATCAAAAGGACGAATGAGGGCCATCGCCAGGCCCAGTTTCAGGCGCATACCCCGCGAAAAGTTGTGTGGGTAGAGGTCGCGTCCATCCCACAGGTCCAGCTCCTTTAACAACTCTTCGGCACGATGGTCAAAATCCTGGTCGGCCTCGTGTGCCAGGGCAATAAATTTAAGATGCTCCCAGGCAGTCAATTCGGTGTAAAAACGCGGAACATCCGGAACGAACGCCAGGCGCCGCCTGGATTCAACCTCATCCTCGTACAGATCAAAACCACACACTTTTATCGTGCCTTTGGATGGGCGTAAAAGTCCGCTCAGGCACAACAACAAGGTCGATTTACCGGCTCCGTTTGGCCCGGTCAGGGCGACAATTTCACCCCCAGCAATCTCAAAACTGGTTGGGGTCAAAGCCGCGTATTCACCAAAAAAGCGGCACAGCTCATTCGTCTCTAAAACTACAGTCATTTGAATCCTTTCTTAGGATAATCCATGCTTCAAGCACTCGGAGCACTTTCACCGGCACAGCCAGGGATTCCCACTTTCGCCCGGGTGGATAAATTTACCGTTCAACGGCGAAGGTTTCACCTCGGATAGACAGCTCTGGCGTTATTGTCCCTGGTACCGCTGTGGCAGTTGGATCACTTTCAAGCCAAGGTAAGTGGTCAGGCCACCACTTTCCGCATCCGGGTAACGCAGGCTGCCCGGTTTTCGGCTTTCCTCACGCAAAAGGTTTGCGGTCAACACCCATTTGACGTGGACAGGTATATCCGCAAACGCCGCCAGGATGGCCTGGCGAGGTTCCAGTTTGATCTCGGCCTCAATAACCCAGTATACCTGGGTCTGTGAAACCCCGTATTTTGGGATGTTAGCGCGCGTAGGCGCCTTAACATCCCAAAATGCGGACCATTCCACGGAAAATCCTGAAAAAACAATAATTTCTTGCCCGATATAGTCACCAACTGCTTTATTCAGTTGTGCCAATTGTAAATGAAAATCCGTTCTTGTGGGCTCCTAGGCAAGAACCCAAAATTCCATCTTTTTTGTAATCGCTCAGGCCTTTATGAAAAAGACCCAAATTTGAAGAATCTTTCTATGCGTGGCTGATCAGTTACCTTTTTTAAATTGCTCGCGAATAATGTACAATTCTAATTTGGTAGTCAGCTTGAATTTTAATACTAATTAGACTAAAATTGTATGTATTAGTAAAGTAGGCGATCTAACCCTTACGTCATAAAAAACAATTCAATCGCAAGGGTACAGAAAAATTGGTGCTAAAAAGACTGTTCAAGGAGATTAACCCTGGCGCCGGAATCCCGCAACTGTCACTATCGATGCGCTCCTTCGCCGATAGCGTGGAGGAGCAGGCTGTTATCCTGCTCAAAGGAGGAGAGTGAACCTTGAAAGAAAGAACTCCATCGAAAGGGAGTTTACTGATCAACTCAGCCGGCCCTTGGTAAACCAGCTTTCATTTACACTTGAGCCAGCCCCCCCTTTTCGTCTCAATCTGACTGTTTGGGCACTGCGCCGCCACCCGGATACAACCATAGACCGCTGGAACGGCAGCTTGTACCGGCGCGTAATCCTGGTGGACAGCCAACCACGCGAAATTGCCGTGACTCAGGTAGGGTCATCCGAAATGCCAATCCTGTTGGTCACCGTCTCCGGTCTGACCTACAACGTGGATATCCGTCCTCAGGTCACCCAGGCGCTGGACAGGCTGTTGGGTTTAAAGATCGACCTGGCGTCTTTTTACCAACTGGCCGCAGCCAACCCGCATCTGAACGAACTGGCCAAACGCTTCCGCGGGTTAAAACCAACGCGTTACCTGTCCACTTTTGAAGCTCTGGTGAACGGGATCGCCTGCCAGCGGGTAACCTTGACGATGGGTATACATCTGCTCAACCGGCTGGTGAAGACCTACGGCCGACCCTCTCAATCATCGGGAAACCTGGCCAATGCATTTCCCCAGCCAGAAGATCTGGCCGGCCTGAGAATTGACGACCTGCGGGCGATCGGTTACAACCGGATCAAATCACGCGCAATGATAGAACTGTCTTCGTCGATCGCTGAGGGCAGTCTGAACCTGGAAGAAATAGACCCACTTGACGATGAAACCGCTTTGGCCTTCTTGCACAACTTGAGAGGCGTTGGCCGCTGGACGGCAGAATATACCTTACTCCGCGGGTTAGGCCGTCTTAACATTTTCCCAAAAGATGAAGTGGGCTCGCGCATCCACCTGCACCATTGGCTCAGCCTGGTGGGTCCGTTGGATGACGACCACCTCGAACAGGCTCTGGCCCAGTGGACGCCCTACGCTGGTTCTATTTATTTCCACCTTCTGCTGCAACGGCTGGCCAGTACAGGTACGATGAAGTGGGATTAAGCTGCGCATAAGAATGAGCGACTCATTCTTATGCGCCCATCAGGTGATTAACTCGGCTGGTAAAAAATCCATACGGTCGGAATAGACGACATCAACCCGCTGATCAATAAAGTCAACACGAGATATAGCTGTGTTGTTCATTGTAAACCAGGCTCGCGGCTCACGATCCAACCCATTAAGAGCAGCCAGAAAGTCGTTGTAAAAGCCCCCGTGGCTGACGACCGCCACATGGTGATCCGTTCCCCCATGGCGTTGAAGCAGCTCAGCCAGAACGCGGCGGGCGCGTGGAAGGCGTTCCTCGTAGACCTCATACGGCCGATTCCACCAGCCCTTATCGTCCAGCCAATCCGGCAGTAGCAATCCAGGGTAATGGGCTTCAAAAAAAGTGCGGTTATTGCCGGGGAGACCTTCTGGCTCGCCCGTGATTTCGTTATCCAGGTAAATCCCACCGTTTTCATGCCAATCCTTCCAGGCCACCAACGGTAAGTTCAAGGCTTCTGCCAGGTAAGCGCCGGTGGCAACCGCCCGCAACATAAAGCTGCAGTAGAGGTGGGTCAGACCAAAACCCCTGCGATTTTGAAAATCGCGATCATCGCCGATCGAATTTTCTAAAGAAAGGCAGAGAAAATCGCCCAGCAGGCGTGCCTGCTGGCGCCCCGTCACAGTCAGTTCTGGATCGTGGCTTCGCCCGCGGTCCGAACCGGTCAATTCATTCAACTGGTTATTCGCCGATTGTCCGTGACGAATGAAATATAATTGCATTGATTATCCCTTCCAAGAGGTCACCCATAAGCGTCAAGCAAACCTGGCTAATTCTAACAAAAAAACAGGCGAATTTTGCAACCTAATTCCAGGTAAACTATAATTCAATCCATGACCTTCACCCACCTGCGACTGCACTCTTATTTTTCACTCCAGGAAGCCCTATCTTCACCCGCCGAGTTGGTCCAGGCGGCCCAGGCCAGCGGTATGAACGCCCTGGCCCTGACCGATCACCTGTACTTGACCGGCGCGGTGGAATTTTACCTGGCCTGCCGCCAGGCGGGGATACAACCCGTGCTGGGGCTCGAGCTTGACCTGTTGCCCCCCGCAGACCTGGGCGCCTTGATCGAACAGGGAGGACCGCACCTTTTGGCCTTGCTCGCCACCAACCTGGCCGGATGGGGCAACCTTTGTTGGCTGAGCAGCGCCTTGTTCACTCTACCGGAAGGAGGAGGCCAGGCCGGAAAAGCCATCCCCTGCCCGTTCGATTGGTTGGTGGGTCATTCCGATGGGTTGATCGCCTTAACCGGCGGGCAAGCCAGCCTGCTGAACGCGTTGGTTGGGGCCGATGCACTTACTCCCGCTGCTGCCTGGTTGGAGCGGTTACAAACAGTCTTTCCGGGCAGGCTTTACGTCGAACTTCAAGCCAACAACCCCCACAACTGCCTGTCACTGCCCGTGTTGGCCGGACTCGCCGGCGGTCTGGCCCTGCCCACTGTCGCCACCCAACCCGTATACACTCTCTCGGACGATCAAGCTGCTCTGCAGCGCCTGCTGACCGCTATTCGCCTTAATCAGCCGCTTAGCCATCTGCCTTCCAGTGCTTTCCTACCGGGCGGGTCGACCTGGACTTCTCCGGCAGTGATAGCAGCCTGGTTCAAAGCATACCCGGCTGCCCTGAAGTCCACGCAGGAAATCGCAGAACGGTGCGCCTTCGACCTCTCACTCGGTACAGTCCATTTCCCCGTGGTCCCCGTCCCAGACGGCATCACCCCATTACAATTCCTGCGTCAAAAGGCGGAAGCCGGCGCGCGCAGGTTATACGGCGTGCTGACCGACGAGATCAAACAGCGCCTGGACCACGAGTTGGCGGTCATCGGTGAGCGCGGGTTCGAACCTATTTTTCTGATTGTTGAGGAGCTTTTGGCCTTTGCCCGCCATTCAGACGTGCCCTTCTCATCGCGCGGATCAGCAGCATCCTCATTGGTGGCCCACTGCCTGGGGATCACCTCACCCGATCCCCTGCGCCTCGATCTGTATTTCGAGCGATTTCTAAACCCCGCGCGCAGCACGCCACCCGACATCGACACTGACCTGTGCTCACGCCGGCGCGACCTGGTGATCCAGCACGTTTTTGATACTTACGGCGCCGAACGGGTATCGATGGTGGGGACGATCAACCGCTACCGCCCACGCTCCGCCCTGGGTGACGTCGCCAAGGCCAACGGGCTGACCCCTGACCAGGTACGGGCGCTGATGAGCAGCCTGCCCTACCGCTTCTGGGGACCCGGAAGGGATAACGAGGGCGCTCAAGAGGACCCTTACGCTGAGTTGGCGATGCGTTATCCAAACGGGCCTTATCAGGCCATGCTTCGCGATGCCAGGGCTATCCTCGGGCTGCCACGCCACCTGTCGATGCACGCTGGAGGAATTGTGATCTCACCCGGACCGATGACAGAGCGTCTGCCGGTCATGCGGTCTGGTGGTAAAGGCGTGACGATCACCCAAGTGGACCTTGAGTCAGTGGAACAACTCGGGCTGGTAAAGATAGACCTGCTGGGCATCCGCGGCCTGACTGTGTTGGGCGACGTAGCCGGCGCGATCCGCTCTTGGAGGAGCAGTGAGGTACATTCCTCTCTGGATATACTGGACGAGATTCCGCTTGACGATGCACCTACTTCTGCATCGATTGAAAACGGGCGCACCATCGGCTGCTTCCAGATCGAAAGCCCCGGTATGCGCTCCACCCTCAAAGAGATCCGCGCGCGTAACCTGGACGACCTGATGGTGGCCCTCGCGCTGTACCGGCCCGGACCACTCAACGGCGGGCTCAAAGACGCCTTCGTGCGCCGTTTTAAGGGGGAAGAAACCACCACGCACCTGCATCCGGCTTTAGCACCGCTGCTTGACGAAACCTTTGGCGTGATCGTCTACCAGGAACAGGTTCTGCGCATTGCCAACCGGCTGGCCGGGTTCAGCCTGGCTGAAGCTGATCTACTGCGGCGCGGAATGAGCCAGGGCGGGGCCCACGCCCACGGAAACCACCCCGGTGACCGTATGGCCCTGCTGCGCGACAAGTTCATCGCCGGGGCCGGAATAACCAGCCTGGTGGACCCCGAGACTGCTGCCCGCATCTGGGATTTGATGGCGGCCTTCGCCGGTTACGGCTTCCCCAAAGCCCATGCCGCATCTTACGCCCAGATCGCCTGGCGCTCAGCCTGGTGCAAAACACACCATCCGGCGGAATTCATGGCGGCTGTGCTGGCCAACTGGGGAGGTTATTATAGCCAGCGGGTCTATTTAATGGAAGCACGGCGCATGGGCCTTGCAGTCCGCCCGCCCCACGTCAATACCTCGCAGCGCGATTTCTGTGTGAGCTATCGCTCCCAGGATCCGGCGCTTTTCATGGGGCTGGACCAGGTCAAAGGACTGACCCGCCATACCCAGGAACAGATCATCCGCTCACGCCCATTCACCAGCCTGGAGGATTTCCTGGTCAGAGGCGACCCGCGCCAGACCGAAGCCATAGCACTGGCCAGGATTGGTGCATTTGAGGGCCTCGGGAGCATTCCAGCCATCCTGCGCCGTCTGGAAAGGGGCGGCTGGCGCGCCGGCCAACTGTCACTCTTCGAAGAAAATTCTCCGGATGAGGAGGAATGGTCCTTAAACGAGCGGGTAGCTGCCCAGGAAGAGATCCTTGGCCTCGGGATCGATGCCCACCCGCTCGAGCTGGTCGCCGTGCAGATAGCCGCCTCAGGGGCAATCACCACCGTAGACGCGGTAACTCACCTGGGCCAAAAAGTACGGGTGGCAGGTGTGCGCCAGACAATACACCGGAGCCGCACCGCGCGTGGAGAAACCATGGCGCACCTCACCTTCGAGGACCTGGAGGGCATGCTGGACGTGGTGTTTTTCCCGGATGCCTACAAACGCTGCCGGCATGTGCTGGAGGGCAGTGACCCCATCCTGGTAGAAGGCACAATCGATTACGAGAGCGACAGCGCTGAGCCGGTGCTCAAAGCCGACCGTGCCTGGAAGTTTGGAGATTAATATTGCATGGAATTGCAACTCCGGACCTTTTCCTGCATATGCAAAATAACAGAGAATCCCCGAATTTGAGGTGTTTGTGGGTGCCAAGTTAGCGCCTCTGCCTCAAATTCGGCAACTTTCTTTACATAGCTGAGCCGTTACCTATATTTTATCACCCCGCGAAAGATCAACTTTGTCTGACACACCAGTTAATAGCCTGAATGATGTCCCTTAGTCTTACAGGTCGCGCCGGCTGAAGGTTCGCACCGCCAGGACCAACGCTACCAGGATGTAAACCCCGGCATAAATCACCATCAAAGGGCTGGGCACTGAGATGGACGAAAAAGGTGTGGCTCCACCCAACATGGTGGAAAGTGGCGACTGCATCTCAAAAGCCGCCCGGCGCCACAACGCTTCGGTAGGCAGGATCAGGCTGGAGATAATTCCGACGCTGATCGCGGTGTCATTCTTAACTAACGCACCAAACTGCTCGATCCAACCGCCGATGAATGCGATGCCGAACAAGCCAAACACCATCACCCCATTGGCCAGAGTGGAAAACTGGCTACCGCCGAAAAAAGATACACTCAACAACAACAAGCAGGTCAGCCACATCAGACTCAGACCGGCCAACAGGTTAGGCGGAGTATAACCAGCGATCAGAAAAACCGCCAGCACCACACCTCCAGCCATCATAACCAGGTAAAGCGTGAGCAGCCCAACATACCCGAGCCACTTACCCATCAGGATCTCCCATCGTTTGACCGGCTTGGAAACGAGGGTGTGAATCGTGCCTGAGGTGATCTCGCCTGAGAGGGTATCCACCGAAGTCAACACCGTCATCATCACGGTCAGAAAGTTAACCGTATACAGGCCAGCCATGACCAGAAAATTGGACATTTCATGCACCATCAGGCTTTGCTGGGACAGATCGACTGACCGGTTATATTCCTGCCGGATCAGGTAAAAACCCAGCGAATAGATGACCAGGAAGAGCAGTCCAAAGATCAGCGCCGCCAGCAATATTTTTCGCCGGGCAGCTTCACGAAACGTCAAACGCGCCATAACCCAAATCGTCATCATAACCCTCCATCCGTCCCGACGACCTGGATAAACAAGTCTTCGAGAGATAGCTTATGGGGATAAAGCGCAAAAACCTCCGCGCCGTGATCGAGCAAATAATGGTTGACCGCCGGGATCTGGTCCTCGCTCTCCAGGGTCATGGTGACCCGCTCACCATCCTGGCGCACCTGGCGGCCCCACTGGCTCAAGCCGCCGGTCACCTCCGGCTCGAGAGGCCGGGCCCGCACTTCCAGCGTCAGCCCGTTTTCCATCAGGTCGACCAGGGAATGGGTCTGGATCACCACGCCGTGCTTGATAAACGCCACCCGGTCGCAGGTGATTTCGACTTCGCTCAGCAGGTGGGAATTTAGGAAGACCGTAGCGCCGCGCTCGCGCAACTGGTGGATGATATCGCGCACCAGCAGCCGCCCCACCGGGTCGAGGCCGGAAGTAGGTTCATCCAGGATGACCAGATCCGGTTCATTCAGCAAGGCTTGAGCCAGGCCAACCCGCTGGAGCATACCCTTGGAAAAAGTGTGCAGCTTCTGCCCGGCAAATGGGGTCAGATCGACCAGTTCTAGCAGCGCCTTTACCCGCGGTTGGCTGACCGTTTTGGACATCTGGTAAAGGTCAGCGTGCAGTGTGAGAAATTCACTGGCAGTTAACCAATCGTGAAACCGAAAATGCTCTGGCAAAAAACCCACTTTGGCCCGCGAAAGTGGGTCGCCCAGGGGCCGGCCGAGCAGCCAGCCCTGCCCTGAGGTGGGCGCCACTAAACCGAGCAGCATTTTAACCGAGGTGGTCTTCCCTGCGCCATTTGGACCCAGGAAACCAAAGACCTCGCCCCGGCGGATCGACAGCGAAAGATCGGCTACCGCCACTTTTTCGCCAAAACACTTACGCAAACTTTTAGTTTCTACGGCATTGAATTGTTGGGGATTATTCATTCCAATTTTCCATACAGGCTGCGATATCGTTTTTCGAATTCTTTTTCAGCGCGGTTCAATAACGAGCCAACCGAACTTAGTCCCACTTGCAAAGTTTCAGCCAGCTCCTGGTAAGACAGGCCGGCTGATCGAAGCACCAGCAGTTGAGAGGAACGCGGCTGCAGCTCTGCCAGCACGTGCTGCACCTGGCGACGCTCTTCGGCGCTCTCCGCAGCGGCCGGTGGGCTCAATGGGGCCGCGCTTTCCAGAGCGCTTCGTCCAGACAAGATCTCGTACCATTTACGCCGGTAACGCCCACGCAGTGCGTTTAAGCCAAGGTTCATTGCTACCCGGTACAGCCACCCTCCCGGATTATCCTCCGAACCTAGCCGGTCTTTGGCCTGATACAGCTTCAAAAAGGCCTCCAGGGCCAGGTCCTCAGCTTCGTCGGGATCGCCTACCAAGCGGTCCAGTACCCCCAGGATCCGCGGCCAATAGACCTCAAAAAAGGCATCAAAGTCATCCAGGGCGCCCCCCTTGGTAGAAAGTAAGGCTGGGTTTAAATGCTTCTCGTCCGGCAAGTTGTTTGCCAGACGAGAAGATTTTGAACGTTGGTAGGCTGCCATGTCTTGATCTTACTCGCAGCAAGGAGAGGTTTCAAGCACTCGAGATCACGTTCGGACGCACAAAGATGCGATAAGTGATGAAAAAATGTAGAACGCTTAATCAGTATGCTCTGAAGACTCATCCACTCCGACCAACCATTCAGCACCCGGAAGCTTCTTGGCCAATTCCTGCGGTTTATGAATCAGGATGGGTAAGTGCTGAGAACAGATCCAATACGGTTTATCCTGGAAAATCAAGGCAATCAGGGGGACTTTTGAGCTTTTACTGCCGCAATACAGGCAAGCAGGTTGGGGATCAGACATGGGGTTTTTCCTCTTTCTGTATATATTTCATCTTTGTAACTGCTCAGGCATGAGAAGAAAGTGGTCTGAATTTGAGGTAATTGCGGGTGCTCCGAACCCGCAATTACCTCAAATTCGGGGCTTTCTCTCATATGCCTGAGCAATTACTCATCTTTATGATATTATTTTACCATAAACGTGATTTACATCTCTTCGTAAAGAAGGTGCGCAGAAGATTCATATTTTCTAATCTTAACTATATTGACTCTCAACCCTGACCGACCTATAATAATGTTGCAGGGAGTTCCGAGGAATTGGAAAGCCTACTGCAGTTCAGAAGCCTGAGGAAGGTTTCACCAGAAACAGTTTCGAAAGAAACATCCAAAGGCGGAAGATTTCAAGGCAATGAAACTTCACTCGTAATCAGAGAAAATTCTCACAAGAGAAGAATCAACGAGAACGAATGAGGTGGAGCCAAGAAAATCTCATAAGGTGATGGTATTCTCAAATGTAAGATCAAATGAGAACATCCACCGAAAACTTATGGAACAGCAGAAGAGGTAGTAGGTTACTTGGGATCCCTGCAACTTTTTAATTAATCCCCTTAGAACATAAAACTCCCCCATTGGTCTTAGTGTAAATGTTTTTTAAACAGCTCTGGCTTTAATAAGCCGACGAAGGGCAGGTTGCGGTACTTTTCACGATAATCCAGTCCATACCCAACCACAAACCGGTCGGGCAGATCGAACCCTTTGTATTTGAGCGGGATATCGATCAACCGGTTGCTGACCTTGTCGAACAGGACAACCACTTCCAGACTGGCTGGCTCGCGCGCCCTCAGGCTCTTCAGCAGGTAATTCAAGGTCAGGCCGGTGTCGATCACGCCCTCCACAAATAGGACGTGGCGGTCTTTCAAAGGCATCTCCAGGTCTTTTTGAACACGCACAACCCCTGTCTGGCGTGTCTCAGAGGAATAATGCGACACGGCCATAAAATCTACCTCGACCGGGATGGTGATAGCGCGCAGCAGGTCAGCTATAAAGAACAAGACCCCCCTGAGCACCCCTACCACCAGGGGATTTTTACCCACATAATCCGCCGATATCGCCCCGCCAATCGCCTGGATGCGCTCCTGAAGCGCCTCGGTCGAGACCACCACCTCTTTTATTCCCGCGACCAACTCACTGCCAGTCAGCGTTCCAAATTCCGCTTCATAACCGGGTTTCATTCATCCACCTCCTTTTGCGCTTCGGTCCCAAGGATCGCCTCGGCTTCGTCGTACAAACCATATTTGACCATCAGCGTGCGCATCTCGTGGCGCTTGATCAGTTTGATGTGCACGTCTGGGTAAAGCTCTTGCATGCGGCGTATCCGCCGGTTTTTGTAATTGGCCAGCTTAGGGCGCAAGGTGGTCAACTCGATATACAGGTCCTGGCCTGGCAGATAAAAATCTGGCGCGAAAGCCGCGGTGATGTTACCTTGAGGATCCCATGCCAGGGGAAAGGTGCGTGGTTCATACTGCCACGCGATGCCGTAGAAAT
Organism: Anaerolineaceae bacterium; assembly: GCA_036787065.1. Classification (GTDB taxonomy): domain Bacteria; phylum Chloroflexota; class Anaerolineae; order Anaerolineales; family Anaerolineaceae; genus JAJYIW01. The sequence goes on along the minus strand of DAIQPZ010000031.1, from coordinate 5,242 downwards.
CCATTATTTTTGCGAATATTTCTTCGGCCGGGTGTGCAAATTTGGGATGTTGAGGCCCCTCTTCAGCCAGGTGAGAAGAGTGAGGTGTTTGGCGGCCGTCTGTGCTCAAATTGGCGGCTCCTGTAGATGGAGGAAAGGCAGCGGCGCACGGGCCCTGGCCAGGTGGCAAATGATTTCGCTGGCGTCATCCGCGCTGGTCGAGGCGGTATTGATCACCAGGTCATACAGGTCGGGGTCATCCCATTTGACGTTGTAAAAGTGCTTTAGAAAACGCCGCCGGTGCCTGTCGCTGGCTTCAATCTGTGCTCTGGCAGCCGCCCACGGGATTGATTGGCGCTGGGCGATGCGCTCGATGCGCAGCGCTTGTGGGGCGACCATCAGCACGCACAGCACATCCGGCCTGCCTCGCAAGATCACCTGGCCGCCGCGCCCGACGATGACAACGTTGCCCTCTTGTGCTAATTCGTCCACCACCGCCTTAACCGCCCGGACGTAAGCGTCGATGGAATCGGAGGATACGGTCAATCCTAAAAGATTCAGCTCATCGATCACTGCCAGGGCCACCTCTGGCGCACCCGAGCGCAATGCTGCCTGGTTGATCAATTCACGACCGACCAGGCGGTAGCCCAGGTTCTCCGCTACCCGCTGAGCGACGATCATTCCCAGACTGCCGAACTCCCGCGATAAGGTGATAACTGCCATACAATCCCTTTAAAATATTATAGCATGGTGGGAAAATGCAACACATTCTCGCTAACATCATTTCAGGGGTGTGATGGACTGTGGTCTCCATCAAAAACTTGATTTCAAATAGGAATAGACCGATGCTTACTCACACAGGTAGCAAACTGGTCATGGTTGGCGACTCGATTACGGATCGTGATCGGTACGCTACCTGGAACTGCCTGCCCCGCACTTATTCGCCATGGGAGCACTCTTCCTGCGGAAGGCAGCCGTATTGCTGCGCCATGCGTGCAAAATCGCCCTGGCGCTCTCCTGCCATGATAACCTGGGCATGCAAGGAACGCTCATTTACGCGGGTCGGTTCAGACTGAAGCTGTCGGCGGTTGAGATCGCTGTGTTTGGTTTGTTCTGCCTGACCGTCGCTTTGGCAGGGGAATGCTGGTTCTATCTTGGCGGTGGATTGGCATGCCTGCTCCTCGGCTTCAACCACTGGCGTGTATCTCAAAAAGCGCATAAGAGCAGCGTGATGTCGGGGCATGCTTAAATTGTGCTGAAGGTCAGGCGGCGTGGGATCAGGTAATCATGCACATCAAACCCACCTACCCTCCCGACCTTGGACGAACGATTTGTACCGGTTTGTTGTAAAGGGTAATCCATGGATTCCTTTCCTCAATCGGTGAACAATTTAATGAGAAGCCTTGGATCGATTTTACCTGAAAACCGGTAAAAGGATTGTATAATTACCCAATGGATGCCACCCAACAACTGCGCAGCTTTACTGTCCGGCTCTTTGTCGTTTCGCCTTTTTTTCTCTTTGCATCATTGATATGGATCTCTTTGCTCAGCGATATGAGCAGCAACGGTAATTTCGGCCTGCATTATAAAAGTCTGTTAGCGGCTTATCCCATCCTGAGAGCCGTCACCATGCTCATCATGTACAGTTTTTCCATTATGATCATCGCCACCTTTATCAGTATCCTTCTGGCATTTAACGCCATCTACCAGATGAGAGATCACGCCAGATGGCTCAAAACGGCTCTGCCAATCCTGCTCGCTATCATCACTATCGTTTACTCGGTCGCCTTATTGATATATACCCCGCCGGATGGTTACATCGTTCTGATTTTCTTCGTCGTCCTGGCGGTCTTATACACCCAACTCCACAGGTTCTCTGAATATGCCCATAATCTTAAGGATCTACGCTTAATCTTTTTGCCCGCTTCACTGGCCAGCCTGGCCATGACGTTGATCTTTGTCCTGGTCATAGTCTGGCTGGCCTTTTTTTGGACTGATTCAAACAGCCTGAGCCAGCCCTGGCTCAATTTCTCGACCCTTATTTTTATGCTGGTTTCCGCGCTGGTCATGGGGATCACCACCCTCCTGAGTACACTGGAGCTCGTGCGCAGCTTCCCTGTGTGGAGAACAAAAACCGATTGACCTTGATCGAGTGAAATTTGCCGAAATTTATATGTTTAAAACAGGTAACTCTCACGAATTCAAGGGTAGGATGTTTTATTAAAAAGACATGAGCGGGGTTATACACTATGACTGACCTTAATCTAAGGGAGAGTAGCATTAAACGATGATGGATTCTACATTTTCTAACCAGACAGGTTCTAACAAAATGAAAAAACGGGTCATGATTGGTGTGATTTGGGGGCTCAGCCTGTTATTCGTGCTATGCCTGGGCGGCGCGGGTGGAATGGTCGTTGAACAGGTACTGAACAGCCGCAGTCAGGCCAACCTGACCAGTGTTACGGTGCCACAGGGTGAGGTAAGCAACGTGAAATTGATTTTGCAGGCCTGGCAAATCATCAAAGATAATTATGTGGACCAGCCTTCGGCCAAATCCCAGACGCTCACCTACGGTGCGATCACCGGGATGACCGATGCATTGGGTGACACCGGGCACAGCCGCTTCGAGACCCCACTGATGGTCAAAGAAGAACAGAACTACACCCAGGGCACTTTTGAAGGTATCGGCGCAATGGTCCAATCCAAGAATGGCAACACAATTATTGTGGCCCCCATCGATAATTCGCCTGCTCAACAAGCGGGTATCATCGCCGGTGACATCATCCAGAAAGTCGATGGGAAAGACGTCACCGGGATGGCGCTGACCGATGTGGTTAACCGCATCCTCGGCCCAGCAGGCACGAAAGTGACTGTCACCATTGTGAGGCCCAGCACTGGTGAAGTTAAAGATTACACCATCACCCGCGCAAAAATCACGGTTAAAAACGTCACCTGGTCCATGGTTCCGGGTACTACTCTGGCGCACGTGCGTGTGGCGGCGTTCTCCCAAAATGTAACCCGCGATCTACAAGCAGCCTTGAGCCAGATGGATCAGCAGCACGCCACAGGGGTTATCCTGGACTTACGCAACGATGCAGGTGGCCTTTTGGACGAATCCATCGGTGTCGCCAGCCAGTTCCTATCCGGTGGTAATGTCTTGCTGACGAAAGACGTCACCGGCAAGCAGACTGCCTCCGCAGTCAGACCGGGGGGTCAGGCCACCAAGATCCCCATGGTAATCCTGATCAACCAGGGCACGGCCAGCGCTTCAGAAATTGTGACCGGCGCTTTGCAAGATGCCAAGCGCGGCACGGTGATCGGCGACAAGACTTTTGGCACCGGCACTGTACTGGTCCCGTTCCCACTGTCAGATGGATCCTCACTTTTGTTGGCCACGGAAGAATGGCTAACCCCCGCCGGACGGGTGATCTGGCACAATGGCCTCCAACCAGATGTCCCCGTAGCCCTGCCAAGCGGGATAGCGCCCCTCACCCCTGAAGGGGAGCGCGGCATGACGGCTGACCAGGTAAAGGCCAGCCAGGACAGCCAACTGCTCAAAGCTATCGAATTACTCAGCCAGGAAATGCCCAAGTCGGCCACGCCACTGGGTTCAGTTCCACTCTCCCAACCTCTATCGCCGATTCAAGCAGAACAGGTGGCCATGCCTGCCTGGACCCAGCCTTTCAAGCTCCAGGTAGTCAGCGTCTATTAAACCAAACAAAAAAGGTAACTGCTCAGCCACGCAAAGAAAGTTGCCGAATTTGAGGTGTTTTACTGGTGCTTCGCACCCGCAAACACCTCAAATTCGGGTCTTTCCCCTCATATTTCCGCTCTCTGGACGTTGAGATCGAAACCAAACTTCACACGCTGAACGCTCGCCGCGCGCGCATAAACCCGATCACATCTTCGCGTGAGAGCATCCCCAAGCAGCGGTTATCGACCATCACCGGAAGCTGGTTCACCCCGTCGCTGTCCATTTCTTCCAAGGCGGACCAAAGGCCTGCATCCGGCTGGACCCGCTTGACCTGACCCATTGGGATCATCACTTCTTCCACGGGTTTACCCGGCCAATCTTTGCGTGGTATGGTGGTAATATTTCCCAGTGTTACCAGACCCACCGGTTCATCAGCCCGGGTGACAATGAATGCCCGCTGCCTGGTATTGATCACCTGTTCTTCAATCAAATTCTGCACCGTGGTACCCACCATTACCGTCCGGTAGTTGGTATGCATCACTTCATAGACGCGATGGCCCATTAAGATATCCTGGATGGTTTGCTGGCGGAGCGTAGAAGCAGCCGCGCTTTCCAGGAACCAGCCCACAAAGGCGATCCAGACGCCGTTGCCAAAGCGCCCGGTGAAAATCTCCCATACACCAAAAATAATCGCGATGTAAGCGATGGTACGCCCGATCAAGGCAGCGATACGTGTGGCCTTGCTGAAATCGTGGCTGATAGCCCACAAAGTGGCGCGCAAAACACGCCCTCCATCCAGGGGAAAACCAGGGATGAGGTTGAACAAGGCCAGGCTGCCGTTGATATAGGCCAGGTACTTTGCCAGCGCCATCAACGGTGAGATAGACGTAAACGCCATTTGAAGCACGCCGAACAGACCAGCCAGTAGAATGCTGGCTACTGGTCCGGCGATAGCGATCCAGAATTCCGACACAGCGGTCGGGGGTTCTTTTTTCATCTCCGCCACACCCCCAAAGATAAACAACGTGATGCGGTTAACCGGAATGGCATAACGCCGAGCAACCATTGCGTGGCCCATCTCATGCAAAATGACGCTGACAAAAAGCAGCACCGAGGTGGCTGCGCCCAGACTCCAATAGGTGGCTACCGACCAATTCCGATAGGCCGCCGGATAATAGTTCGTCGCCATCGTCCAGGTAATCAGGATAAAGATTAAGAACCAGGAAGGATCCAATGTCAGAGGGATGCCCCAGATGCGTCCAAGTGGAATGGTGCGTTGATTCATTTAATGGATGGCCTGTTGAAATAGTTTTTCGCCAGCACGGATGGGAACATTCAAGCGGTTTTCAGCCGGGGTCAGCGGGCAGGACCAGCCATCATTGAAGGCGCAGTATGGGTTATAGGCCAGGTTAAAATCAACCAGGAAACGACCTCCCTCCAGCGGTTGAGGTTCCACGTAGCGACCGGCGCCGTACGTCTCATGCCCCGCCAGAGCGTCGACAAAAGGCAGGAAATAACCGCCTTCCAGGTTGGCATACACGGTCAATTCCTCATCCTGTCCATCTACGA
>DAIQPZ010000121.1:2012-8047 GCA_036787065.1 Anaerolineaceae bacterium | reverse complement strand
GCACCCGCAAACACCTCAAATTCGGTAACTTTCTTCGCATGGCTGAGTAGTTACTAATTTTTTTATCACGCTTGATATACTCACTATAACACACGTATTCATCGCGATCAATCAGAATGATATGATATAAGCATGTGCTTCAGGCGGAGGCCTTGAGCAGTGTCAGGTCACCTCGCGGATGGATGGTGTAGCTGCCGCATGCCGCGGGAACCAGCGACGTTTCAAAACGGTTTAAAGTTTGCTGCCAACCTTCGCCGGCAATCAGCGCCTGCCCATCCAGAACAGTCAGCGCGTGGAATGACTCTGCGCGCGTATCCAGGTGGAGCGGCTTCGTTTTTGTGGCCAAAAGTTCAAGGGTAAAGTAATCGCAGGCGATCAGAGTGTGCTGGCTGCCGTCCGTGAGGGGTGGTTGAGGCTGGCATTCGGCCACCGCGGCCGGATTAGCCACCGCGATGGATTTTTCGATGTGCAATGGGCGCTGGGGGGTAGCCGGACGGTCCCAATCGTAGACGCGGTAAGTGATGTCCGAGGTCTGCTGGACTTCGTAAACCAACAGGCCAGGCCCCAGCGCGTGGATGGTTCCAGGGCTGATAAAAATGCTGTCGCCTTTGGTCACCGGGATGCGCCGGGTCAGGTTGAGCAGCTTACCCGTGCGGATGGCCTGGGCCAGTTGTTCGGGGGTTGTGCCTGGGGATAATCCACACAGCATCTCTGCTCCTGTGGCGGCATCGAGAAAATACCAGGCCTCGGTTTTCCCAAATTGGCCTGCCCCTTCCAACGCCTGCGCTTGCTGGTCGTTAGGATGAACCTGCAGTGACAGCCAGGCAGCGCAGTCGAGCAGTTTAATCAAAAGTGGGAAGCGCAGCCCGGTGTGTTGGTAAGTCCGTCCTCCAAGCAGGGCCGCGCCTTGCTCGGCTGCCGCCTCACCAAGGGTTCGCGCGGCATAAGGGCCCGATTCGATGAGATCTTTTTCATAGACCACCCAGGCTTCCGCGATGGGTGAAGCCCCCGGCTTTAACCGGGCGCCTCCCCAAACGTAATCTCGATATTCAGGGATCAAGCGCAATGCTTCGTGTAAAAGTTGAACACCCGCCATTATGCACCTCTTTTATGGGCTTATAGCCACTGTTCCTGACCGGCGCTGGTCAGGCGTTTGACGATCTCACGCACATCCTGTTCCCGTTCTTTTGGGCAGATTAGCAAAGCGTCTTCTGTATCCACGATGACCATGTCTTTTATGCCAATGGTGGCGATTAGCCGGTGATTGCCAAACACCAGGCTGTCGCGGGTGTCAATTTGCAGGGTCGGCCCGATGTTGATGTTACCTTGCAGGTCCTTAGGGAGCAGTTCCAGCAGGCTGGCCCAACTGCCAATGTCTGACCAGCCGATCGACACCGGAAAAACGACCACATCCTTGGCGCCTTCCATGATTCCGTAGTCGATGGTCTGTTTGGCAACTCGCGGCCAGACGTGCTGCAGGGTGGCCAGATAATCCGGGCTGTCGAGTGTCTTTTCTACCTGGCTTAATTGGGTATAAAATTCGGGCATTTGCCGGGCAAATTCTTCCAAAATGCGGTCCAGGCGCCAGATAAACATGCCGCTGTTCCAGGAGTAGCTGCCACTTTGAACCATCAGCCGAGCCGTCTCCAGGTTGGGCTTTTCGGTAAAGCGTTCAACTCGATAATAAGGCAGGTCCACTAAGCTGCCCAAAGACTGGCCCTGTTGGACGTAACCAAACCCGGTGGATGGGCCTGAAGGTGAAATGCCCAGGGTCACCAGGTGGCCGTTGTCAGCGACCTGGATAGCCGCCTGGAGCGCCTCCTGGAAGCGTTCTTTTTCCGAGATGTAATGGTCAGCGGTTACTACGACCATGGTCGCTTTGGGATCCAGCCGGTGTAAATGGATGGCGCCCAGGGCAATCGCGGGCGCTGTACCGCGGCCTTCGGGCTCAACGATGAAATTAGCCTTGGGGATCTCGGGTGACTGGGCTGATAAGATGGGGGCATGTTCAGATCGGGTGACGACAAAGATGTTTTCTGGCTTAAAAAGCGGCGCCAGGCGATCCACGGAGTGTTGGAACATGGTGCGATCGCCGACCAATTGCAGGGCTTGTTTCGGCCGGTTGGCCCGGCTCAAGGGCCATAAGCGTGTACCGGTGCCGCCAGCCATAATTAATGCGTATGCCATAATTAAAATCCTCTCAAATCTGTACTCTGCCGGCGCGGAAGCCCCGGTTTGGGTTTCCGCTTCAATACGACATAACGGATGCCGTGTTCCTGACAGAACGCGTGCTTCTCAGGCTTATCCCCGTCTTCATTAACAGCGTACAGTTCCGGTTTGACCAGCGCGATCTCGGGTTCCGCATCCATCCACCCCATGCCGGAGGTGATCAGGCATTGGTGAACGAAACGAATGGATTGGACCATATAACGGCGCTCATCCTGGGGGAAAAACGGGTGGCCTTCACCTTTCAAAAATCGGACGTTAATGTCATTGCCCACGATGACATACAGTTGACCCAGCTCGGCCACTTCTTCAAAGAAGCGCACGTGCCCCGAATGGAACCAGTCATAACAGCCGGTGACCACCACTTTGGGGCGGGGTGGATTCTTCCCAAGGTCGTCGATAGCGACCGGCGGAAATCCACGCAGATCTGCCTGGTGGATCACCTGGTAGTCTATCCCAATTGACCGGCAGTAAGCTTGTTTGCGGGGGTTAGACTCTGTCTCGAGGACGGCCCAACATGCATGTGGGGGCATTGCCGCCAGCGGCAGCTCGTCTTGATCGCCACAGGCTGGCGCTACGATCACCTGGGATACATAACGGATGGCACTTAAAATGTAAAGGCGCTCTTCCAGCGGAAATTTTGGCGCCTCACCGTGTTGAGCCTGGATAGCTTGATCAAACCAGAGCAAGACGGTCAGGTCTCCGAGGTGTGAGGCCTCTTCGAGGAAGCGGATGGTTTGAGAGCGGATGTCATCAAAACTACCCGAAACAATCACATTGCGCTGGGGCGTTTCAGGCATGGCTGCTCACTTCAAGGGCAATCCGCACTTTAACCTGGAAGGCGCCTGGCACCGGCGTATCAGAAACGACGTAAAGGTACCCGCCGCCGCAGCCTGAATACATTGAGCCAGCATATCTGGATTGATAGTAATCCAGGATGGCAGCCAGGTCAATATTGAGGGTGGAATGCCGGGTGGTGCCGGGTAGGATCGTTTCCCAACAGCGCATGCAGTCATTCATCGAGGCCCCTAGAGCGTTCGTGTCGCGGGCCAGAATGGCCGCGTAACAGTCTTTGCCCGATTGCCCCAGTCTGCCAATCCATTCTGGCAAGAGGTTTTTTATCTCGAGAGGGTTATACCCCAGCGGACGCTGGTTGACCGGGATCATGTGGATGACCTTTTCCAACCAGGCGGCGACGGCGGGATTGTTATTGGATTCGATCGCCGCCGGAAAATAGCCGCCTTCACAGGCATAATCATAATCCAGGCGGCTGACGCCTGGGTAGACCAGACCGATCATATCTTGTGAGCCAGAGGGTTCCGGCTTATCTTTGTTTTCGGCGTTGTACAATTGCTTGACCAGATCGGCTGGATGGCCTACCGGGGCTGCATCACCCCACAGGGCCGTCGCCATTTTGCGCGTACTGGTGCCCATGCCGCAGCGGTCCATAAAGCGCACGGTGGGTTCCAGGTTGACTACCACCATGGAGCCGGGCGGATGGGGGTTGTGGCGCGAAATAACAGGCTGGTCGATCCAGCCACCGGCGAACGCCATCCGGTATGGGAAATTGCCAATAGGATTAGCAGCGGGCATAGGTGTCAAATGTGCTCTGTGACCACGTGTTTGCCTGCCTTGCGGTCGGCAAACTGCTGAGCGATCCAGGCATAGGTTTTGGTCATCCCATCTCGTAACGAGGTGTTGGGCTCCCAACCCAGGATGGACTCGATCATCGTATTGTCGCTGTTGCGACCGGCCACACCTCGCGGGGCGTTCAGATCATAGCTGCGGTGCAGCGTGATCCCGGCAATCTCTTCGATGGTGCTGACCAGCTTGTTGATCGACACCAACTCGCTTGAGCCCAGGTTGATCGGTGTGGCGATCAGTTGATCGCAGTGGGTGATCATGTCGATGCCATAAGTGCAGTCGTCGATGTACATGAAGCTGCGTGTCTGGCTGCCGTCGCCCCAAATGTCAATTTCGTATTTTCCGCTGTCTTTGGCTTCGATCACCTTGCGAGAGAGGGCCGCTGGCGCTTTTTCCCGCCCGCCAAACCAGGTGCCGTTCGGGCCATAAACGTTGTGGAAACGGGCAATGTGAGTTTCAAACCCGCGTTCCGCCCAATATTCCTGGCAGAACATTTCCGACAATAGCTTTTCCCAGCCGTAGCCCCGCTCTGCCATTGCCGGGTAGGCGTCCGTTTCTTTGAGCGCGCGCACGTCGGGGTCTTGCTGCAAGAGGGTATTGTAGGCGCAAGCTGATGAGGAGTAAAAATAGCGCTGGACCCCGGCACGGTAGGCAGCCTCGACCATGTGGGTGTTGATCAGGATGCTGCGCAGGCATTCGATGCGGTAGCGCTCGATGAACCCCATCCCACCCATATCTGCGGCCAGGCAGTAGACCTCAGCTGCGCCATCGCAGGCTTTGATGGCATTTTCTTTTTCGCTCAGATCCATGCACAGGCTCTCCACACCCGGGATGCGCTGATACCAATCGGGCAGAGGCTTTTTGTCGATGGCGCGGATGCGGGTGAACCCCTGATCATGGAAATAGCGGGTGAGGGACCCGGCAATAAACCCACCGGCGCCAGCAATCACGATCAGATCATCTTTTTTCAAGCCCGGGCAGGTGGCTGCGGTCATATTTTTGGTCATTAGAAATTCTCCTAAAAAAGAATGGCGAGGTGCGGATATAATTTTTATTGAAATTTTGCCGTCGAATGGCGCTGGATGATTTGAATAGGCAGGACAATCTCCTGAGGGGTTTCAGACGCCAGTCCAGATAAACGCGCGATCAGCGTTTCAGTGGCTTTATGGCCCATGCTGTAAGCGGGTTGGGAGGCCACTGTGAGGAACGGATCGACGATCAGGGCCTGGGGCAGATCGTCAAAACCGACCACGGACATGTCTTCGGGCACGCGCAGGGCTGCGTCGCGCAGTGCTTTGAGCGCCCCGATGGCGATAAAGTTATTGCCGGCAAACAGCGCGGATGGGCGTGGCGCAGCCGCCAGGATTGTTTGAGCCAGGCTGTAACCACTTTCAAGGGTAAACTCTCCATATAGGACAGCGGCCGCGTCCAATCCGGCCTCTTTGAGTGCGCGCTGGTAGCCAGCCATACGGTCATCCGAAGTTGAGATGCCTTGCGGCCCGCTCAATATGGCGATGGAATGGTGACCGAGTGAGATCAATAGTTGGGTCAGGGCAAAAGCGCCGCCTTCCGAATCGCAGCGCACCACATCAACAGTGAGATTGCCTGGCAAGCGCCGGTCGAGGACGACCACGGGAACATCCTGGGCATGGATTAAATCAATGGCCTCTTTGGGGTTGCCCGCTGGCACCAGCAAGACACCATCCACCTGTTTTTCGAGCATGGCTTTCAGGTTGCGTCCCTGTTCGAATTCCGATTCGTCCGTGTTGCACAGGATGACGTTGAAACCCGCATCGCTGGCGGCATCTTGCACGCCGCGCGCCACTGTAGTCCAGAAGGGATTGGTGATGTCGGTCAGGATTAGCGCCAGCATATGGGTCTTGTGCGAACGCAGACTGCGCGCCAAGGTATTGGGCATATATTCCAATTCTTTTATGGCGATATTAACCCTCTGGCGGGTTTCTTCAGTGATATAACCGTTGTTGTTGATTACCCGCGAAACGGTAATGGGGGCAACGCCAGCCAGCCTGGCGACATCACGAATAGTGGGCATTAGAAACCAGCGCCTTCGAAAAGCATGGTAAATAGTCAGCTTCTCTATATTCTCTATATGGTAACGTTACCATATTATCATCCCCTTACCCGCATGTCAAGAGCAAAACGCA
>DAIQPZ010000121.1:0-1912 GCA_036787065.1 Anaerolineaceae bacterium | reverse complement strand
GCAAAACGCATATCTGTGGGTTTAAAAAAGTGATATCTGGCCATCAGGAGAGATCAAACCGTTGGCTTGACGCCATTCATCATTGGGTCCGTGCCAGCCAAAGCGCGACAGGTCAATCCGATCCTGGCTGTCAAAAGCTATGCCTTCGGAGATCAGCAAGGCGCGCTGCATCTCGGCGCCACGGCGGGGGCTAATTTTTCCCTGCGCGTTAATCACCCGCTGCCAGGGTACACCTGGCGGACAGGCCGCCATGGCGTTTCCGGCCCAACGCGCGCGGTAAGTTTTGTAATCATCCGGTGTGATTCCCGCGGGCGTTGGAATCAACGCGGCAATCTGGCCGTAGGTATAAACCCGCCCGGCCGGGATCTGCCGGGCAATCTTCCACAGCGTGGCATAAAATGCGTCCCGCTCGGCTGGCGGAAGTTCGAGACCGTTCATACCCTGCTTTTATAACACTTAATCGTGATTCGATGTGTGATAAACATCTAAAACTTAAGGGCAAAGCGCCAGCTATTCCAGGTATGCTTCATCTATCTGGCGTTTCATGCTGGGCTTGAATTACTTGGGCAGTGAATTGAGGAAATCGCCTACCGCCTTAGAAAATTGGTCGGGTTGATCTGCAAACGGGAAATGGCCGGCATTACGAATGAGGATAAATTGGGCATGTGAAATAAGACTGGCATAATCCTGGCTGGCCTGGACGGGCTGGATATCTTTTTCACCATGAATGACCAGGACAGGCGCGGTCACATTTTTAAGCGCCGGGCGGTAATCGTGGCGCTGGCCCATACTCAGGTACACGCCCTGCACCATCCAACCACCGGTTGAGAGTGTTTCGCTAATGGCTGGCACGTTATATCCCTTAGTTATTGCGGCCTGGTTGTAGTAACTGGCGAACTGGTTATTCAGAGCCACCAGGTCTTTTTCGGATTTCGTAAAAATACCCCCGAAATCGAGATAGGTAGACATATACGCCAGGTAAGCCTTCTTTTGATCTTCGGGCAGTAAAGCATTCACCTGGTTAAAAATACCCCCATCTGGCTGGGGCATGACCAGAATATCCGCTGGATCGATCAGGACAAGGGCCTTGACGTGCTCGGGAAATTCGGCGGCGTACATCGAGGCCAGGAATCCGCCGAAAGAATGGCCCACCAGGATCAGTTGGTCCTGTCCAAGGATGCGCCGGATGCGTTCGATATCGGCGATTTGAGCGCCGACGCCCAGGCTCTTATTGACCGCTTGCAAATCCTGGTAGTAATCGCTCGATGTGAACCTGTCTGCCGGGCGGGTCGACTGTCCGCTGCCGCGCTGGTCATAGTAATAGAAGCAGTACTTCCCGCTCAGGGGTTTTAGCGCGGAGATGGGTTGGGCAAAAGGATAGCCGGGTCCCCCATGCAGCACCAATACGGGCGTCCCTTGACCATCGCTAAAATAATGCAGTTTAACATTGGGTTCCACCGTCCAGAAGGCCGGGTCATTGGATTGCTGGGGGGGCTGCAAAGGCGCGGATAAATCTTTGCCATCGCGGACATTTCCGGGCTCATACAACGGTTTCAGCGATATGCTGTATAGATAGACCCAAATGATGGCTACAACGCCCAGAACCAGAAGTGTGATCACCACTGCCAATCTTTTCATGTTGTTATCTCCTGGTGGTGTCTTTTACAGGTTCAAGATACAGATACACCCAATGGCTGCCAATTAATGGCATTAATCGGCCAATGTTAAATATTTTACAAACCCATAACCTGTTGTGAGTCGATCATTAAAAATAACCCGCTAATATGGAAGATGGATTAATCGCTTTTATCAACGATACGATAATGTTCTCAATTCTACCTCCTATAACCACCAACACTTTAATCAATATCCGTAACTACTCAGACCCGTGTGGAAAAGCCCCGAATTTGAG
>DAIQPZ010000120.1:0-8089 GCA_036787065.1 Anaerolineaceae bacterium | reverse complement strand
GCACCCGCAAACACTCAAAATTCGGCAACTTTCTTCACATGGCTGAGTAGTTACAATCCGAGGATATAGGTCACCTACAATTTTCCGGCAAGGTCCCAACCGGTTCTACTTTAACAGCCGCGAAGAATCCAGGATGCATATTCATGTTGAAACGCCGGATGGGGAAGCCAAGTTCTGGCTGGAGCCTCTGATAGCGCTGGCGGAATATCATCACCTAAAACCACAGGCGCTTCGAGAAATCGAGCGGATTGTTGAAGAAAATCAGGAGAAATTTAAAGATGAATGGCACAAGTACTTCCCCGGTTGACACAGAAGTTACCAGTATTCAGCGCACCGGCTTTTGGGTAATAGTGGACGATAATGAGTATTTCGTCGCCTTTGATGAATACCCTGATTTCAAGAAAGCCACAGTAGCCCAGATTCACAGTCTCCGCCGTTTTAAGGGGGGCTTGCACTGGGATGAACTGGATGTGGACATTGAAATCGAGGCGTTAAAGCACCCGGAACAATATCCTCTGACGTTCAAACGTTAACCCTACACAAGGTATGCTGGTGAAAATCCCGCCCTTTTAAGGGCCAGGCAGCAGCTCCTTCGGGGCGCCAGGGTTTGTGCAGGGGCTGTTGGTTAACAGACAGTCCCAGCTGGATGGTGTCTGTATTCAACTAAGCCTGGCAGCCATGGGACTGAAACTCGAACGAGATTCCCAAAAGGTGGGCAATAGCCCCATGCTGGCAGAAACCACCGCGGATATGTTGATCGATGGGACGGAGCGACGCCTACAGTGTCCCAAAGATGGCGACTACCGCCTGGGCTTATTATTGAATTCCGGCTCAAAACGCCTCGAGCACGTTCGCATTATTAATTAGCTACAAATTCGTGTCATTCGTTCATTCGTGTCATTCGTGTTTTCTTTCTTTGGCTATTCTCAATTGCACATCCTTCTTCCGTTGCGGATATAATTACTCCACAAGGAATCTAATTATCGATGACACAATTCCAATTACCTTATGGAACCGGCTATCTGACCATAGAGGTCCCTGAATCGTTCAAACCAGACCTTATTACCCCGGCGGTGGTCCAACCAGGGGCGGATCCGATCGGGCTGGTGCGCCAGGCGATTGAATCGCCGCTTGGCTTCTCGGACCTGGCGGAATTCGGCCCTATCCATTCCGCCGCGATCGCCATTAACGACAAAACCCGGCCGGTCCCACATGAGCTATTATTACCGCCCATTTTATCCCGCCTGGAACGGCTGGGCCTCGCGCCCGAACAAATCAGCCTGCTGATCGCGACCGGAACGCATGTGCCCATGCCCTCGGCTGAATTTGGGAAAGTGCTCCCGCGCGAGATCCTCGATCGTTACCCGGTTTACTCTCACGACTGCGATGCCGGCGACCTGGTCAATCTGGGGACGACCTCGAGAGGCACGCCTATTTGGACCAACCGGCGCTTCATGCAGGCCGGTCTGCGGATTGTGGTTGGTAACATCGAACCGCACCACTTCATGGGCTACTCCGGCGGCGTCAAAACTGCCTCGATCGGGCTGGGCGGTAGGGTTACGATTAATACCAATCACGCCATGCTGACTCACCCCAACGCGATCACCGCGCATTATGCTGATAACCCCATGCGCCAGGACGTTGAGGAAATTGGCGCCCGCATTGGCGTGCACATGGCGATCAATGCTATTTTAAATACCGATAAAGTCATCGTGCGCGTGCTGGCGGGTAACCCGGTGGATGTGATGTCGGCGGGCATACCGATTTGCCGCCAAATTTGCCAGGCGAGCATCGACAAACCTTATGATCTCGTCATTACGTCACCTGGTGGTCACCCAAAAGACATCAACTTCTACCAATCGCAAAAAGCGCTCACCCACGCGGCGATGATGACCCGCGATGGTGGCACCATCCTCTTGCTGGCTGCCTGCCCGGATGGTTCCGGCAGCACCGGTTATGAACGCGCCATGCAGGGGATCACTTCCTTCAATGAGGTGTTCGAGCAATTTGCCAGCACCGGTTTTGAAGTGGGGCCGCATAAAGCCTACCTGGTGGCGCGCGATGCGGTCCGGGTTAATATCTTGATACGGTCAGAAATGACCCCCGAAAAGGTGCGCAGCCTGCTGCTCACTCCGGTAACCGATATGGATCAAACGCTGGCCTCCCTGTTTAAAACCATCCAACCCGACAGCCGGATTGCCATCTTGCCTTACGGGACAATAACCATCCCGGATTTACTCAAGAACAGAATTAAGCTATAAAATATAACTACTTGAGCATCATGAAAGAGAGGTCCGAATTTGAGGTGTTTTGCGCTTACCCGGTAAGCACCTACATCTCAAATTCGGAAACTTTCTTCACATGACCAAATAGTTGCTAAAAAATTTTCAACCGGACGATCGAAAGAAAAGAGGATAACATGTCTATTATCGCGGAATTAAGAAATGAAAAGGGTGAAATTGTATCTGTCTTGACCGCATCACCCAAAGAATTTAAAACCGGCTCGCGCGGCTTTTATGTAAACGGCAAAGCCGAAATCGATGGAAAACGCTACCAGGTGCAGATCCAGCTCGTAGAGATCGGCAGTAAGGCCAAGCCTGAGCCCGATCAAAAGTAATGCTATAATTTTCTGTAACGACATTGGGCCTCGTGGAAGAGACCTGAACTCGAGTAGTTTGCATTGCAAAGCAAGCGCAAACTACTCGAGTTCGGCAGCTTTCTTTCCATGGCGGATTAGACACAATTTGCAATGATCAATTAACCGTTGGAGGTGATCGATGAGCGATCGTTACTTGAATAAAATTATGGGAGATCGTGAGAATATTATCCTGGTTTCCCGTCAGCATTGGATCGTGCTCTTTCAATCCATAACCATCAATCTACTGCTCGCTTTGGTGATTGTTGGGGTAGCCACCGGGATTTATTATTACGCCTTAAAAAACATCCTGGTTTTCTTGCTCCTGGGCCTGTTGGGGATCCCCATGGTGCGCCTGCTCAACCATTATATGAACTGGCTCAATGAAGAATACGTAGTCACCAATTTCAGGGTAATCCAATTGAGAGGTGTTTTTAGCAAAAACGTGATCGACTCGTCCCTGGAGAAGGTCAATGATGTCAAGTTGGCCCAGACTTTTATTGGCCGGATTTTTAATTACGGGGATATCGAAATTTTAACCGCCAGCGAGTTAGGCGTGAACCTTTTCGAGAAAATCCTCAACCCAATCCAGTTCAAAACCACCATGCAGAATGCCAAAGAGGCCCTGGAATATAAGCCTCCCGAACCGGCTGTAGCTATTCAAAAAGAAGACATCGTCGGGTTGATCTCCAAATTGGATCATCTCCATCTCGATGGAACGATATCCGACGACGAATTCAAAATAAAGAAGGCTGAACTGATGGCGAGGTTATAAAACACGGGTTTATGAAATTTGACGATGAATTAGACGTTTACCTGCGGGCGCGCTTTACCCTGATCCTGCTCGTCACCACCGAGGAAGAGCGCGCTTTACAAACAATCAAGACCGTGTGTGAACAGACACAGCGACCCTGTCTGACCTGGGACATAGCCGAAGGTTTTCAATGGCTAAGCGGCAGCGGTCCGACCCTGGTCGCGCGCGACCCGATTACCGCGCTGGAACAGGTGGACAAGACCGACAATCAAGCCCTGTACGTATTAAAGGATTTCCACGACGCCTGGACCAACCCCCAAATTAAACGCAAGCTGCGCAGTGTGGCCCAGCGGTTAAAATTTTCAAAAAAATCTATTCTGATCACCTCGCCCTCCAGCAAGCTGCCCGATGAGCTTAAGGATGAATCGGTGATTGTCGAATTCCCCTCCCCAACGACAGTCGAGCTGGATGACGTCCTGCGCCGGCTGACCCAAACCCCTGGGGTTAAAGTCAACCTCACCCCTTTGGGGCGCGAGAAACTCGTCCAGGCGGCGCTGGGGCTCACCTCAGCCCAGGCGCAGCGGGTGTTTGCCAAGGCCATTGTGCGGGATGGCATGCTGGATGATCGGGACATCGACCTGGTGACCGAAGAAAAAAAGCAGATCATCCGCGAAAGTGAGGCGCTGGAATTTTATCCGGTGACCGAAACGCCGGATGATGTGGGCGGTCTGGGAGTTTTGAAAGAATGGCTGCGCCTGCGGGAAAGGGCCTTTACCCAGGAAGCGCGCAACTACGGGCTGCCCGCGCCAAAAGGCATCGCGCTGATCGGCATCCCTGGGACCGGAAAAAGCCTGACCGCCAAGATGATCGGCGGGTTGTGGCGGCTGCCGCTCCTCAGGCTGGACGTGGGAGCCCTGTTTGGCAGCCTGGTCGGCGAATCCGAAGAGCACACGCGGCGGGCGCTGCACCTGGCGGAAACGGTGGCCCCTTGTATCGTGTGGATCGATGAGATCGAGAAAGCCCTGGCACACGGCGGTTCTGACAGCGGTACGAGCACGCGGGTTTTTGGCACCCTCCTCACCTGGATGCAGGAAAAGACCGCCCCCTGCTTTGTGGTCGCCACAGCCAACGATATCACCAGCCTGCCGCCGGAACTTTTACGCAAGGGCCGTTTTGACGAGATATTTTTCCTTGACCTGCCCACCCTTGACGAACGCCAGGAGATCTTCGGCGTTCATTTCCGCAAACGGCAGCGCTTGCCGCAGGATTTCGATCTGCGCCTGCTGGCAGCCAAGAGTGAAGGTTACGTTGGAGCCGAAATCGAGCAGGCCATCATCGATGCCATGTACATTGGATTTAACGCGAAACGGGAATTCACCACCACTGATATCTCATCAGCGATTGATAAACAAGTGCCGCTCTCCGTTTCCCAACGCGAGACGATCGGATCTCTGCGCAACTGGCTGCGCGAAGGGCGGGCGCAATCGGCCTCTTTCCGCGAATTGACCGAAGCGGAACAGCAGTTCGTCCAGCTTCAAATAAGACCAGTGAAATAAAATAGCGGTGTGAGCCATCACAAGCCCTCTCGGGGAACCCATACCCCCTCTTATCAGCAGGTCAGCCTGTGGTGTACCTGGTTATATAGTTCTGTCCCAATCTTGGGCAAATGGATCCGCCGCTACGCCGCCCGGTCTTTAGCCCGCGCTGCCGCGTTGGGCAGCGCCAAAGCCATGAACCACCTGGCTCAAGCGGTTCGCGACAGCCGCGATACGCAGGTGGTTTCCATCGCACTTTCCGCGTTACGGAAAACCTGGAGCCAGCCATCCCTGGATATTATATGGAAAGCCTGGCAAGAAAAGCGCCACCCTTACCTGTTGGGACTTTTACAAGAGCTAAAACAACCTGCCTCGAACCCCCCGCTCCTGCGCGTATTGAGCATTCTCAAGCTCAACCAGACCCACCTGATCACACAGGGGCCTACCCAATTAATTCAACCTTTGATCGAAGCCTGTCACGATCCTGATCCGGAAATCTGCGCGCGCGCTCAAACGTGTTTGCCAGGTTTAAAACACCCCGCGGCGGTGGATGGCTTCTGCGCCGCCTGGGAAGCTACACGTGAGGTAGTGCTCGAGACCATTTTAATAAAATCCGCCTATCTGGCGCGCAAACCACTGTCGCTGCGCGTCCTCACAGCCTTAAAGCTTGGCCGGATGGACATCCCTCAAGCAATCGGGGCAGAAGGCGTTCCAGCCTTACTGGCAGTCTGTACGGACCGGGACACGGATATCGCCAGCCGCGCAAGGGGTATCCTTACCCAGTTGAAAAAGCCGGAAACCCAGCAGGCTCTATGTCAGCAGGTGATCGATACGGGAGATGAATTGGCTCGGCAGGCCTGTCTACAAGCGGGTTACCTGCCGCAAGACCAGGTTCAACGCGTGCTTTTTTTATTTCTGACTGAACAATGGGAAGCTTACCAGGATCTGGATTTTGACCAAAGCATGCTGCATGCGGTCTATTTGACGGCCGGACCGGAGATGCGCCAGCGCATCACCCACCAGCTGCAAGGTTCCGGGCGGACTAACCTGCTTCCGATCATTGCCGGCGCCAACTTTCGCGCTGTCCCTTCCATTGCCGGGGAAGAAGAAGCCGAAGTGCTGGTCGCCATGCTTTCTATGCAAGATGATTGGAAGACCCTCTGGCGCCTGGTGGATGAACTTCCCTTCCGCTGGAGCCTCCGAATCGTGCGACAGCTCGTCCAAAAATCCTGGCTGCCCGAAGAAGCGGATGAACGCACATTTTTTCAACAGTTGGTCGCTTTCCTTGGAGAAGCCGGGAGCTCGCCAGGTAGATCGGGCGTACCCGATTCACCGGCGGCGTTTAGCTTCCCACCCGCCGTACTAAGGGCGCGGGTCAACGTGAAGGGCCGTATCAATGACATTGCTTTTGCCCCCGATGGTCCTTACCTGGCCATCGGCACCGGCCGGCGCAAAGTGGTGCTTTGGGATTATCAAAAAGCCGCGATTAAGACTGTGTATTCTAAGCCAACCCATTCCATCGGGCAGGTGGCATACTGCCCAGATGGCAGCCTGTTGTGCGCTGAAAAAAGTAATAAAGCGGTGCGGTGCGCCATCAACGGCTGGTTTGGTGACACCCCGTTCTATTTAGGCGATCACACCTCCTCGATAACGGCGTTAGAACCGGTTGGGCATGGCCTGGTTTTATCGACCGGGCGTGACCAGGCCATAAAACTATGGGACCTGAACCAACGCCGGTTGATCTCCCAATTGCTGTTGGATGATTGGCCGCGAGCCGCGTGTATTTCACCCGACGGACAATTTGCCCTGCTCTTACAGGCCAAACCCGCGCTGATCAAACTTCCCGAACTGCGCCTGGTAATGGGCGGGAAATCCCAGCCGGTGACTCCGCTCTGCCAGCCGGGCGATCTGACCGGAATGCCCAGGACCGCCGCTTTTGACGAACCCGGCGGCCTGATGATCATCGGCGGATCCGGCGGCCAAATTACCAGCGTAGTTTATAAAGCTACATCCGTGGCAGCCACCCCAGCGATGAATACCGGGCAGGCGATCACCGGCCATACTGGACAGGTAATTGGCATCGAAAGCCTGTCCAGACGTGGAATCGTGCTCAGCGCCAGTACGGGCGGTGAGGTGATCTTCACCGCCTGGCCCGATTGCATCGAAAAAAGCCGTTTAACTTTCCCCTCCTCGCATCTATCTGTGCTGAAAGTATCCCCCGACGGCTTTTTTATGGCGGTTGGCAGCGCGGACGAACATTTGTGGCTGTGGGATCTGCGGTCGCTGGACCTGTCCCAATTGATGACGCGCCCATTTTCATCCTTTAGCGTCGACCACCTGGCGTTAATCAGCATGCTGCTCGAAGACAACGGGCTGTCGGAAAGCCATCTGTCCGATGCCGGCCTTCTGGCCGAATCCGGTGAAACGATTTTATCCACATCCGGCCTATCAAAAGAGAGCCGGTCTGCCCTGGGCTATATTAAACGCATTCTCCAGCACCGCTTCCGCTATGATATCCAGGTTAACGATCTCCCCAAGATCCAGGCCGGGGAATATGATATCATCCTAGATTAATAGGGAGCCTATGTTCAAGCCATTTTCCCGTTTGTTTAAGAAATCGCCCCCGGTGGGTCCAGATCAAGCCAGCCTTCTATCCTTGCAAAGCCAGGTACAAAGCCTGAAGCTGGAACTTGAGGAAAGCAATAAAACGATCCGGCAGCTCAACGAAACTCTCGAGCGCTCGCACAGCCAGGCGGCTGCGTCAGCGCAAGACAAAGCAGACGTCCGGTTAGAAGCCCTCTATACCACGCTCTCCGGGCCGGTTTCACAGCTCCTCACCCAGGCAGAACTGATCGATGGCCAGGGTAAGGCTATCCCGGCGCAGGACGTGCTGGTGCTGGTAAAAAAAATCATCAAGGGCTTGCAGGAAAATGGCCTGACGCTGTCGGGTCAAATCGGGCAGATAGCTGTTTTTAACCCCGACCTGCACGCTCCAGTCAGCAGCGATTCGCCTTTGAGCCCGGGAGACGAAGTCCGGATACGCTTCGCGGGTGTTAATTACAAGGGAAGGTTATTAAGAAAGGCGCTGGTCGATCCGGCGCCAAAGGTTTAGTGACTGCTCAAGCACACCTATATAATTCCCGAATTTGAGGTGTAGGTGCTTAC
>DAIQPZ010000275.1:0-2489 GCA_036787065.1 Anaerolineaceae bacterium | reverse complement strand
CAAACCCGCCCTGGAAAGCAAATTCGTATGGCTGCCGTTTTCCACCATCCGCCCATTTTCGAGAACAATGATCTGGCCTGCCTGGCGAATGGTCTGAAGCCGGTGAGCAACGACAAGCACGGTCCGCCCCTGGCACAGGCGCTGGATGGCAGCCTGGATGCGCTCACTTAATTCCGGGTCCAGGTGCGACGTAGGTTCGTCCAGAACCAGGACAGGCGCGTTTTTCAGGAAAGCCCGCGCCAGCGCCAGACGCTGAGCCTGGCCGCCGCTTAATTTGAAGCCGCCTTCGCCGATAGGAGTATCGTATCCGGAAGGTAAGGTCTGGTTATAATCATCCAATTCAGCCAAATATGCTGCCTTGCGAACTTCATCCAGCGTGGCTTCTGGTTTTGCGAGGAGTATATTGGCCAACAAGGTATCTTGGAACAGGTAGGGCTGCTGCGGCACCCAGGAAACGCGGCTGCGCCAATCCCGGACGTCGTAGGCCGTAAGGGAGCTGCCGTTCACAAGGATCTGGCCAGATTGCGGCGATAGGAAGCGGAGTAAAAGCTGCACGAGGGTGCTCTTGCCGGAGCCACTTCCGCCAACCAGGGCAGTTATTTCCGAAGGGCGGATCGTAAAAGTTACCCCGTTGACTGCTTCCAGGCTGCGATCGGGATAGGTGAAGGATACGTCTTTGAACGAGATTTCCATCTTATCTTGCCATGCCGGGGCTGTGAGGCCGCAGGGGACGGCATTCATTATTTGCTGCACAGAATCGATATTCTCGGCTCCGGAAGTTTCCATCAGGGAGGAACCGCCAGGCTTACGCTGGTCCAGCACCTCAAAGATGGCCCTGGCGGCCGAAACGCCGGAAGCGCTGGCATGGAACCGTAGCCCCAACTGCCGGAGGGGCAGGTAGAACTCAGGGGCAATCACCAGAATGAAAAAAGCCTGTTGGAAATCAAGCTGGCTGTTGAGCAGGCGCAGTCCAATCTCGACCGCCACAATGGCTGTGCTGATGGTGCCCACCAGCTCTAAAACCAGAGCCGAGAGAAAGGTGATGCGCAGCACTTGCAGGGTCATAGCCCGGTAACGTTCGCTGGCAGTGCGGATTTTATCCAACCGGGCGTCCGCCTGGTTCAATGCTTTCAGGGCTGCCAATCCTTGCAAGGTATCCAGAAAGACGGCGCTCATCCGGCTGAGGGCGGCAAACTGGCGGCGGGTCAGCTTTTCAGCACTGGCTCCAATCAAGTACATGAAAACGGGGATCAGGGGCGCGGTTACAAGCAAAATGACTCCGCTGAGCAGGTCCAGCGGAAAAACAAACACCAGGATGCTGAGCGGCACAACCGCCGCCAGGACCACCTGGGGAAGATATTGGCTGAAATAACTTTCCAGGTTCTCAACGCCCTGCATGGCTCGCGCCGCCAGATCACCGCTGGTCTGGGATTGAAGGAAGGCCGGACCCAGCTCAAATAGATGGCGGAAAAGCCGCTCCCGCAGACCGGTCTTGATCTGGATGGCACATTGGCCCGCCAAACCTTCGGCTGTTGCCATTAAGATTGACCGCATTAGGATGAGTCCCACCAGGCCAACCAGGTAAGGACTGACTTGTGACAGGACCTGCCCAGCCAGGAAGACCCGGCCAATTACCTGGCTGAGGACTGCTGCCTGAGCGATGACCAGCAGCCCACCTGCAAAACCGAGAAAAATGACCAATCCCAGTGTGAGCCGGGCAGGAAGCGTTAGCCCAAGCAGGCGGCGGTTGAGAAAACCGGTAGAATTTTCCATAACTCAGCACATTATAAATATAAACTCTGGAATATCTTGATTCTGAAGGTTCTGATCAGTAAATAGATTTTCATGCCTGGTGATGAAAATTTATTTGTTCTTTGGGAATCTTCATGGTGAACTCCCGGATTTGGGGGTGTGACTCCTAAAGCGGGGTCACACCCCCAAATGGGACCTTCCATGGTAAATCCCAATGAGCCTATTTATTTTTATGACGACTTTAGGTAAAACGGAGTGGTGACAGTTACTATTGACACTGTTATATTATCATGTTATAATAGCACTGTCATAATGAGGCAAAAATGAGCGACTATACCATTCAGGATGTGATCGAACAAACCGGGCTGCCCCGCCGCACCATTTATTTCTACACTCAACAGGGTATCTTGCCGCCTCCCCAGGGGGCAGGCCTTTCGGCGCGCTATCAGCGGATACACCTGCTGCGCGTGAAATTGATCCCTTTCCTGCGAAAGCAAGGACTGCGCCTCGACCAGATCCGGGAATATTATGATGAGCAGACCGAAAGTGCCCTGGAAAACAGGCTAAAAGAGGAACAATCCTTTCCTTCGCAACCAATTGCTGCGCCGGCCCCCAATCCACCCCTGGCCCGCTTCATCCATTATAGTCTGCCCCTGGGGTTGACCTTGATTGTCCCGGCGGAAATCGTGGTCAACGATTCAACCAAGATTGATGAAATCGTGCGTACCATCCAGAAA
>DAIQPZ010000119.1:0-8141 GCA_036787065.1 Anaerolineaceae bacterium | reverse complement strand
GCTTTCAAGACCCGCCGCATAATTTTACCGCTGCGGGTCTTGGGAAGCTGCGGCACGGCGGTAATCTTTTCGGGCTTTGCGATGGGACCTATCTCGTGACTCACGTGGGCTTTTAATTCGTCCATCAGATCCTGGCTGGCCTCGAAGCCGGCGCGCAAGATCACGTAGGCATGGATGGCGTGGCCCTTGATTTCATGCGGCAGTCCGATAGCGGCCGCTTCAGCCACCGCCGGGTGGCTCACCAGGGCGCTCTCGATTTCCGCGGTGCCCAGGCGGTAGCCCGAAACCTTGATCACGTCATCCACCCGCCCAATGATCCAGTAGTAACCATCGGCGTCCCGGCGCGCGCTGTCGCCGGTAAAGTAGACACCGGGAAACCTGCTCCAATACTGGCTGATATAGCGGTCGGGGTCCTTATAAATGGTGCGCAGCATAGCGGGCCAGGGACTTTTCAGCACCAGGTAACCTTCTTCCCCGGTGGCGACCGGCTGGCCATTTTCATCGTAAATGTCGACTTCGACGCCCGGGAACGGAAGGGTAGCGGAGCCTGGCTTCAAGGAGGTCGCCGGCATGGGGGTGATCATGAACATGCCCGTCTCGGTTTGCCACCAGGTGTCCATAATGGGACAGCGCCGCTTGCCGATCACGTCGTAGTACCAGCGCCAGGCCTCCGGATTAATCGGCTCGCCCACGGTGCCCAACAAGCGCAGCGAGGAAAGGTCGTGGCGGTTGGGCCAGGCCTCGCCAAAGCGCATCAGCCCGCGGATGGCGGTCGGCGCAGTGTATAAGATGTTGATGCTGTATTTTTCAACCAGGCTCCACCAGCGGTTGGGGTATGGGTAAGTGGGCGCGCCTTCGTACATGAAGCTGGTGGCGCCCAGCAGCAGTGGGCCATACACAATGTAGCTGTGCCCGGTGATCCAGCCAGGGTCAGCCGTGCACCACCAGCGGTCTTCTTCCTTGATGTCGAAAACCATTTTCAGAGTGGTGGCCACGCCTACCATGTATCCCCCATGCGTGTGCAGGATGGCCTTGGGTTTACCTGTCGTCCCTGAGGTGTAAAGTAAAAACAGTGGGTCCTCGGCGTCCATAACTTCGGTCTCACAGCGGGATTGCCCGGCGGTGGTTTTAGCCACCGGCAGTCCCATTAAATCGTGATACCAGAAATCGCGTCCCGATTCCATGGGGACCTCTTCGCCGGTGCGTTTGACCACGATCACGTGCTCTATCGTGGCGCAGCGGGTTAAGGCTTCGTCGACGATCTTTTTTAATTCGACTGTCTTGCCGTTCATGTAGCCGCCATCACAGGTGATCACGATATTGGATTGGCTGTCATCGATCCGTCCGTGCAGCGCCTCAACCGAAAAGCCGCCATAAATCACTGAATGCACCGCGCCAATTTTGGCGCAGGCCAGCATGGCAATCGGCAGCTCGGGGATGCGCCCCATATAAATGGTGACCCGGTCGCCTTTTTTGATGCCCATGCTGCGCAAGACATTGGAAAACATGCATACTTCACGGTTAAGTGCGTGGTAAGAAAAGGTGCGCGATTCCCCCTTTTCACCTTCCCAGATCAGCGCCAACTTGTTGCGCCGCCAGGTGTTGACGTGGCGGTCGAGACAGTTATAGACGATGTTTGTTTTCGCGCCCACGAACCATTTATAAAAGGGTTTGTTCGATTCATCCAGGACCTTTTCCCATGGGGCAAACCATTCAAATTCCTTCGCCTGTTCTTCCCAGAACCCGGCCAAATCCTGGCTGGCCTGTTTGGAGACTTCGTCCGGATTCTTAATCAAGGCATTCTTAATAATTTCCTTTGAGGGTGGGTAACTGTCTTTGTGGGTTTCATTGGACATATCAACCTTCCTGTCTTAAAAAATTCCATTGACTGGTCGTCTGCGGCTCACCTGCGTCCCGGTCTGCTCGGCCGCGCAATAATGTAAATAAATAATACCCTAAAAATCGTAATTACCCGGCCCTGGGGTGAAAGTTGCTGAATTTGAGGTATTCGCGGGTGCTTCGCACCCGCGAATACCTCAAATTCGGGGGAGTATTCACTGGATTATTTTCCAGCCGGAATGACCATCTGTTTATTTAATGATACACTTGTCAAAATGTCTGAAGAACCATTTGGACAGCGGTAATCTTCTGCTTATCCCATATTTTGGAGCGAACAACCTATGCCTGATTTTATGCCTTACATGCGTTTTACATTCGATCATGTCCTACCGGAGTTGGCTAAGGAGATTTATAGCGTGGTCGGAAGCCTGGAGATTACCGCCTGGCGTACACCCGAGCCGGTGCCTTTCGCCGAACGCCAATCCGGAGAGAAGCGGGTATTAAAGGTGGGTGATGCCTGGGGCGGCTTATTTGACTGTGCCTGGTTCAATTTCAAGGGTGAAATCCCGGCCAGTGCCGCCGGACAGCCGGTGGTGTTGTTGTTGGATGTAAATGGCGAAATGCTGGTTGTGGACGAACTGGGCAACCCGCTGCGCGGCTTGACCAACGTTTCTTCCGATTATGATTACTCCTTAGGTGGGCCTGGCAAACGGGTCTTACCGCTCAACCCTCGGGCACAGGGTGGCGAAAAGGTGGATGTATGGGTGGACGCCGGAGCGAATGACCTGTTCGGCCGGCTTCAGGAAAATGGGAAAATTAAAGAAGCTTCGATCGCTGTCTGTCACGAGACTGCGCGCGCGTTGTATTATGACTATGAAGTCTTGTATGATTTTTTCAAGGGTCTCCCTGAAGATTCGGTGCGGACCCAGCAAATCCAGAGGGTCTTAATGGAGGTCGTCTGGATATTAGAAAGCGATAGGTCGGGTGAGTCAGTTGAAAAAGCCCGTGCCATGCTTAAACCCATGCTGGAGAAACAAGGCGGCGATCCTTCGCTCAACATTACCGCCATCGGACACGCCCACATGGACCTGGGTTGGCTGTGGCCTACCCGCGAGACCAAACGTAAAGGGGCACGCACTTTTGCCACGGCCCTGGCTAACATGGATCTCTATCCTTATTATCTGTTTGGCGCCAGCCAGCCGCAGCTTTTCCAGTGGGTGAAAGAAGATTATCCAGCACTGTATGAGCGGGTCAAACAGAAAGTGAAAGAGGGCCGGTTCGAAGTGCAGGGCGCCATGTGGGTCGAAGCGGATACCAACATTTCTGGCGGTGAAGCTCTCGTTCGCCAGCTTTTGCTGGGCAAGCGCTTCTTTAAGCAGGAATTTGGGGTAGAGATTCGCCACCTGTGGCTGCCGGACGTGTTTGGTTATTCCGGCGCGCTGCCCCAGATTCTCAAGCTGGCCGGTGTGGATTATTTCATGACCCAGAAGATGTCGTGGAACCAGATCAACCATTTCCCGCACCATTCTTTCCACTGGTGTGGGATCGATGGCACGGCAGTTTTAACTCACATGCTGCCCGAAGAGACTTACAACAGCCCTGCGCTTCCCCGCGGGGTGGCTAAAATTGAAAAAAATTACCCTGAAAAAGGGGTCTCGGACCAGTGCCTGATGCTGTTTGGCATCGGCGATGGTGGCGGCGGCCCAGGTGAAGAACACATCGAGCGCCTGGGGCGGATCCGCAACCTGGCCGGCCTCTCGCCGGTCAAGCCTGGGATGGCAGCCGACTTCTTTGAGGTCTGGAAGAAAGACGCCGACCGCTTCCCTACCTGGGTGGGAGAACTATACCTTGAGAAGCATTCCGGCACGCTGACCACCGAAGCCAAAAACAAGTGGTTCAACCGCCATATCGAACAGGCTTTGCGCGAGCTGGAATGGACGGCCATGTTGGCGGGTGGGGATTACCCGGCGGCGCGCCTGGATGAGATCTGGCGCGAGGTTCTGCTTTACCAATTCCACGATATCCTACCCGGTTCGTCGATCAAGCGTGTTTATGACGAGAGTGTGGCGCGTTATAGCGGGCTTTTAGCCGAGGTGGAAGACGCCATCCGGCAGAATCAGACCCAGCTGGCCAGCCAGATCAATACGGTTGGCATGGTTGCCCCAACCGTCTTATTCAATTCATGCTCCTGGGATCGCACGGAATGGGTGAACATAGATGGCGCCTGGAAGCGGGTGACCGTTCCAGCCTGTGGTTACCTGGCGGTAGATATGGCCTCAATGGAAAACGTACCGCTGTTGGCTGCCCGGCCAGACCACCTGGAAAACGATCAACTGCGCGTGTTGTTTGCTGTGGATGGGAGTATTCGCTCTATTTACGATAAAGCTGCCGGCCGCGAAGCGCTGGTTGACGGCCAGCCTGGCAACCGGTTACGGGTCTACCAGGATCACGGCGATGCCTGGGATTTCCTCCTGGATTATGCGAGCCAAACTCCGGCTCTTATGGCGTTGGTTTCGAGCGAGCCGCGCCTGGATGGCCCGCGGGCCGTGCTCAAACAGACGTATCATTATGGCCATTCGGTCCTGGTGCAGGAAATTTCATTGACGGCGGGCGGGCGGCGCCTGGAATTCGACAACCGGCTGGCCTGGCGCGAGAAAGCCACCATGCTGCGCACGAGCTTCCCCATCGCGGTGCACGCCGCGGAGGCAGCTTATGAAATTCAATTCGGCCACATCCGCCGGCCCACTCACCGCAATACAACCTGGGATCTGGCCAAGGATGAGGTCGCGGCGCATAAATGGGCTGACCTGTCGCAGCATGATTTTGGTGTGGCGCTGTTAAACGACTCGAAATATGGCTATAAGATAAAAGATAACGTGATTGACCTGAACCTTTTGCGCAGTGTGCCTTATCCTGGGCCGGAGCTGGTGAGAGATGAAGATGTTAAACCGGGAGAGCCGCATGGGGGGTATACTGACCAGGCGGATCACGTCTTCCGCTACGCGATTTATCCGCACGCGGGTGATGCGGTCACTGGTGGTGTTCCTCAGGCCGGTTATGAGTTTAACCTGCCTCTGCGCCTGATTCCCACCAGGCCCCATGCCGGGACAAGGCCCGCAGCATCTTCATTATTAGATTTAAACGTGAGCAATGTGATCGTCGAAGCCGTCAAGCAGGCGGAGGATGATTCCGCGATGATCGTACGCCTGTATGAATCCGCTCATGCCAGCGCTAAAGCCCTGATTCATTTTAGTTTCACACCCAAAAAAGTGGAAGAGACCAATCTGATGGAAGAAACCCTGCGCGAGCTGGCGCTGGATAACAACGCGGTTTTCCTCGAATTCCATCCATTTGAAATCAAGACGCTCAAGGTAACCCTCTAAGCCCCTATCTATAATATGGGGGAAAAATGTAAAAAGAACCTTGCGTGCGGCGCACGCAAGGTTCTTTTTACCCATAAAGGCTTGCCCCTGTTTTTATCAGCCGGACGCGAGTAGTTTTTCGGGGGATAACCCAGTGTAGTCTGAAACTACCTGGAGGACGGCGTTTAGATGAGCCAACTGATCAGCTTTAAAGGTTGTGGTCAAGGCTACTGCCCGCATTCCGGCGCGGTGTGCCGCTTCGAGTCCATTGGGCGAATCTTCAAACACCAGGCAGTTCTCTGGGGCAGTTCCCAGGCGGCTGGCAGCTTTTAAGAATATCTCGGGGTCAGGTTTACCGTGTTGAATATCTTCGGCGACTACCACGGCCGAAAAGTATTGCGCGATATCGAGACCGTTCAAAACGTAATCCGCATTCTCTCGACCGGCGGAAGTGGCCAGAGCCACCGGGATGCACTGGCGCCAGGTCTGTTCTAGAAAAACCGTCAGACCCGGCACTTCCCGCATGTGGGGTGTGAAGCGCTCACGGTACATGATCTCTTTCCTCAGGGAAAAAACGTCAACTTCCTCGTCTGTCAGGGCAGAGTTGACCAGGTCGCGCAAAATTTCAGGATTGACTCTCCCCACCGTGCGACGGGTGAACGTTTCTTTATCAATCACGACGCCAATCGAGGCTAAAAATTCGATCCAAATTTTTATATGGAAGCCCATGTTATCCAGCAGGGTTCCATCCATGTCAAAAACAAAGGCAGAAAAAGGCATAATTTTTACTCCCGTGGAGATGCAAATGATGCGGGTCCTATTCAATCAACAGGTAGTTGAACCTTCAACCGCCTGACCGGCTTTATGGGAGGTAAATTTTGTTGCGGATCGGAAATTGGTCGACGGCAAAGGCCCCGTCAAAGAGCATCGGGGCCGCGGCGCTAACCTTGGTGTAACCATCCTTGGTGGTATGGATGTGAAGGTGTGGGATTGAATTTGAGGCCGAATTCCCGATATGGGCCACGACAATGCCAATCCGCACGGGTTGACCGGGTTTGAACAGGATACTCTGGTTTCTTAAGTTCCCCAGGGTCACGTCAAACCCGCCGACAGAACATTGGATGACGACATAATTACCCACAGGGGTTGTGGTGCGGGTGAAGGCGGGCACATCCGGGTGACCATCTTCGGATACCAGGATTGTCCCGTTGCAGGGGGCATAGACATAATCATCATAACCGACGTAGTCGCCGTAAAAGTTGGGCAAAATACCCGAGCTGATATAGCCGCGGTCGCTCATCTTGAATATATCGGCTGAATAAGCCACCGATCGATCATCGGTGGTGATTTGTCCAATCCAATTCTGGTATGAATTGTTCAAACCCAGGCCGTCCAGCCCGTTCCCGCCATTGGCAATGACGTATATGCCGTTGCGAACCGGGAAATACAACAACACCTGTTTATCCGCGGGGTAGAAGAGGGATCTGACCGCGTAATAAGTCAGGGAGCCGGCAGCCGGCAGTACGATAACGAGCAGGATGGCGGTGGTTATGGCAATAAAAGACTTCTGGGGCAAGAAAGGTCCCTTACGCCATTTGATCGTACCCGTTAAGCGGAACACGATCAGCAGGCTCAGAACGAGAGGGATGAATTCCAGGTACAGGTTAACAATGGACCATGCGATGCTCATGAAGCAGTAAACGTTGATCAGGACGAAATCCAGGATGATCAAGATGGAAGTCAGTTTGCTATCCGCACACCGGATCCATAACAAGATGAAGAGCGGGATAAATACAATCGCCCAGATTAAGATGGGTAAAAAGCTATTCCAAGGCATTCAACAACTCCTCGATGTGATTTACGCACTGGCTTTGAATGTGACAGTGACGTCCTTTAGTGCAGCCCCTACCACTTTGATGTCCTCGACACGGTTCGGGCCAAGGCCAAGCTGGGCCGCGATGGCCAGGTGGTTGCGCGCGTGTAAAAACGGCGCGTTGGGATAATCGTCGTTGGGTTTGAAACCCATGGCGGCGGTCGCGATGGCATCTGTGGCCACGGGATTTTTACCCGCGAAAAGCACACCGGGTTCGATGGGGGTCATGGCAGCGATCCACGGCCCTTCACCGCCTTCAGAGGTTTTTATCCCGTCGATCAGCGACAGGTTAACCGGGCGCGCACGGTTAAGGTCGAGGATTACTCCTGGCAGCCTTTCGCGCGTTTCGCTGGCCTGCCCATGGAAGCCCGAGCGGTTTGAGTCACCGGATTTCAAGGTATAAAAGCGGTATGGGACCAGACCGAAGAGGTTTTTCATGGTATGGGTGACCCCGGCGGTGTTGTGGCATTTCATTTTTGAAACTGAAATGAACGCATCCACCTCATTAAGAATGGGGTTGAAGGTGAATTTGTCATAGATAAATGGTTTACCCGGTGTGGGTGTCGAGGCGAAATCTTTATAGGGAGCTGCTTCGCTCAGATCGATCAGGGTCGCGCCGATCGATTTGGCCATGCTGTCATAACCGTAAGCGGGCCAGGATTCTTTCTGGTAAACTGCTTCGACGATGTAAAGATCTTTGACCCCGGCATCGCGCAACAGCTTGCACAATGCCAGCACAACCGCCGGGTGTGTGAGGTAGGTTTCAATTTCGGTTGTCCCTGGTAGGGGTTGGGAGCCTGTACCGCCGGTCAGGTTGACTTTAATCGCCACCCGGTTGCCATGCGCCAGGATGTCTTTTAACCCACCGATATTGTCCAGCAGGGATTGGACCTGCTTGAGTACCAGGGCCGGATCGTAACTGTCTGCTTTCGCAATGGCAACGACCGGCTTTTCCCCATATGGCGGTAGAGTTGCTGAAGTATTTTCTTGGGGTAGAGTGGTATCGTCGGTTGGCGCGACTTCTCCCTCTGTGGGTGTAGCTGTCTGGCAGCCAGCCAGTACCAATC
>DAIQPZ010000118.1:0-8152 GCA_036787065.1 Anaerolineaceae bacterium | reverse complement strand
TCGGCAACTTTCTTCGCATAGCTGAGTAGTTTTGATGACATAGTATAAGTCATCTGATGAGAAATAGCAAAGAGCCGCAAATACACCGGACTGGTCACAAGTTATACGCCAAACAGGACCTGTGTGTTAGGTCCTGTTTGGCGTATGCTGGCTTATTGGGAAATTGGAGCGGAATCCACTGGCTCATCATGGAGGGTCGAGACAGGGTGGACCACAACGACTGACTGAGGTGCACATTGCGATTCAAGCGAATGGTCCGCGGTTTCGATTGAAACCACCGCCAGCGGTGAACCACAGGCATTACAAAAGCGAGCTGCACTCAGGTTGGGTGAACCACATATGGAGCAATAGACTACTCCAGGTTTGGGTGTTGCTTGAACTGGGACATTGGGTGTGGCTGGCTGGGATATTGCGACAGGCTGGTAAATCATGGAAGTCGTAACCGGAACCGCTGGAGTGGCAGGCGGGGAAACTTCCTCGTTGAAACCATCCGACATATCCCGCATACCGCGTTTAAATTCGACTAATGCTTTCCCCACGCCTCGCCCAATATCAGGCAGCTTACTGGGGCCAAAAACCAGGAGCGCGACTAAGGCAATGACAATCAAATGAACAGGTTGAATACCGAATGGCATATAAACCTCCTTGAAGATGAAATAGGCGCCAGGGACAAGTTCCCGGAGGGAAAAGTTCCCCAGCATAAGGATATAACTTACTGGAGAGTGCCTTGAAAAGCGAAAGTGAAATCCACTCCTATTGTGGAAACGTTATCAAGGCACACGGTCCCTGCCAGATTTGACGACCTGCCATTCAGGTACTGCGCAACACTTCACGTTGCGCTCTAAGTTTTTAATGATCTGACGACACTCTCTTTTTATCATTTCCGGGGCGGTTTGTCAAGGGGATTCACTCCGCGTGTTACACACGACGGACGATTGCGTCGGTCATACGGGCCACACGCGTCATTACACACACGTCGTGCACTCGGATGATATCTGCGCCGCGTGCGATGCCAACCGCAACCGCGGCAGTTGTGCCTTCGATACGCTCATCACGCGGCAGATTTAATGTAAAGCCAATAAAACCCTTGCGTGAAGGACCGAGCAGGATGGGAAAGTTTAATTCCCGCAACGCCCCCAACCGGTCGATCAACTCAAGGTTTTGTTCTACCGTTTTACCAAAACCGATGCCTGGATCTAAGATAATTTGTTCATCCTTCACCCCGGCCATACGCGCCAGAGACACACCATCCATCAGACCTGCCTTGACTTCATCAACCAGGTGGGTATAAGCATCTCCTGTGTAACGTCCCCCCAGGTGGTTCTGAAAATCGACATTTTCGGGGCGGCTGCGGTTATCCATCAACACCAGGCCAGCCCCGAAACGAGCCACCACACCAGCCATCGCCGCATCGGCCCGCAAACCCCAAACATCATTGACCCAATCGAAACCGGCGTCCAAAACAACTTCGGCCACCTTGGCTTTATAAGTATCTATTGAAAGCAAGAGCCGCTGCCCACCGGGAGTGGTCAATCCAGCTTGCGCCAATACTCGGGCGACCGGCAGCACCCGCGCCAATTCTTCTTCGGCTGAGATCACATGTGAACCTGGCCGGGTGCTTTCTCCACCCACATCCAGAATATCTGCGCCTTCCCTCGCGAACTGGCGCGCGCGTTCCAGCGCAGCGGTAACCGGGTCTGGGCCTGCCAGCATCCCATCTCCTGAAAAGCTATCGGGAGTGATGTTTAATATCCCCATCACAAATGTACGCGTCCCCCAAGAAAGAAGAGGTTTCATCTTATCACCCTGTGAGATCTCACGTCATATTTTTAAATTCGGTGCGATGAGAGCTTCCGAGGCTAAGAGCCCATTTGATACCATAAATTCTCATTTATGTAGTTCTCCAGGATTTAACGTGGAATGGTCCGCATTTTGGGGTTTCACCACGGAAATTCCCAAAGAGCCATTTATGTTAGCCAATTATAACCAGAATATTATGTTAATATTGCTCTTCTTGGTGTGACGACCTGTTACAACGGTCTCGGCGATAGACAAAAGTACCAACTTGTTGAAAACTAATTAAATTGCTATAATAAGTGGTGTTCCCGTCATTTGAATCTCATCCTGGGTATCCTATGTCTTGGGGGCCTCATGTCTGATAAGGCCTTTGGTCATATTTTAATACAGGCCGCCTTAATCATCTTGGTTCTGGTATTGAATGCCTGTACATCGGATCTGGGCACAGTCGCGACACCGACGCCTGAAGGGGGGGTTGAAGTTGATACCATTTTCCGGGAATTTTATCAAAACCTCGGTGGGAATAAAATACTCGGCCTAGCCATCAGCCAGGCTTATCCCAACGGAGATTATTGGGAACAATACACTGTTTCGGGCCTCATGCGCTACAACCGGCTGGCGCCAAGCATGCAGTTGGTGTCTTTAGCTCCCCTTGGAAAAAAATTAAATATCCAGGATAAACCCCTGGGCGTGCCCCAACAAGACTCGGTAGTGGTCGAGAATGGCATCATCATCTACAGTAAATTTGTCTCTCGATATAAAGCCCTGCAAGGGGCGCGTTTCGTGGGCAAACCACTCAGCCAGCCCAGGCTTGAAACCCTGGATAATGGACAGACGCGCGTGGCTCAGTATTTTGAAAACCTGGGATTTTACACCTCCGCCGCGGATCCAACGGATGATGTACATATGCTTGCCTACGGTGCATGGGATTGTGATGTCAACTGCCGCTACCAGGCGCCTACCGCCTCCATGGTGAGCCAGCAGACGGTTTTCAGCCAGCCCTATCTCGAAAGCCTCTCGCGGCTTGGCTCAGATTTCATCGGTCAGGCTTTGAGTGATTACTACCGCGCACCAGACGGGGCGATCGAGCAAATTTACGAAAATTTTGTCGTCTTTGCCCCACCCGATAATATGCGCCTGATAAACCTCCGGCCATTACCAGAACTGGTAGGCTATCCGCCGAGGTCCCTGACTTACCGAATCGATGCAACGGGTCTGATCTTCCGGCCTGTAGATGGGGATCTAGGACACAATGTTGCCCAGGTCTTTGAGAAGTATATTGCCGCCCACGGCAGCATGTTGTTCTCAGGCCCGCCGACCACAGAAATATTCAAAGAAGGCAAGGTCTACCGCCAGTGTTTCACCGCCTATTGCCTGGATTATGACCAATCGGCTCCTGAAGCGTTGCGGGTTCGCCCTACCCCTTTGGGATTACGCTATCTCGAACTATTCCCACCTCAAGGCTTGGTCGTAAAAAGTCTGGTGCCGACCGACAAAGATTTACTGCTCGTGATCGGTGAAGAGTCACCGATGATCTCCTCCGGCGAAAAACAAAAAATCAATGTAAAAGTTTTGCAGACCATCGATCAAATGCCGGTCCCCAATATTGAGTCGACCCTGGTACTCACCCTGCCCGAAAGTAAACGCCTCACCTACACCCTTAACGCCACCGACGTCAAGGGTGATGCATCGATGGTTATCAATGAGATCGTGGCGAAAAACGGCACCATCATCCCATACCAGGTATGTCTGAATACTGGCAGCCAACCACCCGTGTGTAAGCAAGAGTCCTTCCTCATCTGGAGCAATTGGAACAATCCATAGCAATAACCGGCATGTGACTACGGACGGGCCTCAGCCTGAAGAGATACCTGATTGACCGGCAGACCCAGGCTATCCACTTGAATCTGAAACGGCAAGTTGCTCCCTCCTTCCAAGGGACCCACCGCTTCCCATACACGTAACCCAACTACCGCTCCATCGCGATCGAAAGCAGTAGCCGCCAGGCGCACATGGCTGGCATTCTTGCTGCCTGCCGCCAAAGAGAGCCTGCCGGTGATTATCGCACTGCCTGAAGCAACATCCAGAGTAACTTGCTGGTCTCGAATCTCAACCGGCAGGTAACGCCCATCATCTTTCGCAAGAGGGAAAACAGCAGTGAACTTTGCAGTGGCGCTCAACGTGGTTGGGACAGGCGCAGGAAAATATGCCGCGATTGGTAATGCCTGTCCGGCAGGAATAATATCCAGAGGTGTGCCAGCCGTCTGCTCAAGGGCTGCGCCGCCTGGCTGGGCCAGGTTGATTGTTCCGGTGACATTTTCAACGCCCTGGGTAGCCCCGCTCTGGATCAGCCAGAAGCACCACACCCCCCCATCACCGGCAGAATAACAATCAGGAGCACGTACGGCAGACACCAGACCGGGTGTTGCGCTGGCTTGTGGGTTGGGCGTTATTCCCTTTGATCCTGGTTGGCCTCCTGGAACAGGCGTCACTGGAATGATCAGCACAGTGCCAATGCCCATCGACCGCGGATTTACGGTGGGATTAGCTGTCATCAATGCCTGAGGACTGATCCCAAAGCGAAAGGCGATCCCAAACATATCGTCATTTTTTGTCACTTTATACGTCACCGGGACCGGGGTCGGTGTGGCTGAAGGTGAAGCAGTGGGTAGTGAGGTCCGGCTGCCAGTTGTTTTACGAAGGGGAGATTGGGTCACCGTTGAAACTGGCGCCAGAGCCTGGAGTGTGCCTTCCCAGGCTGTAGGAGTCGGCGTGGGATATAACACTTCTGAAGAACAGGCTGAGAGTAAAAATACCAGGGCGGTAAATTCAGAGAATAAACGCATTAGAAAATTATACCTTGCCACCAACATTCAAGGGTATATGATGGTAAAATTTAAACGAAGTCCAATTTTTATTATTTTAATTCAATAAGAGGTGTTGCATGAAATTCAATGATAATCCTCTGATGATCCTCCTCGGTTTCTTCATGTTATTGATCAGCGCCTCGTCTTTTTTTAATTATCGGCTATACCCCACCAATTATTATTTGATTATTGGCGTTTACGTGCTGGCTGGCCTGGTCACGCTGCTGGTTTTCCTTGGAAAATTCAAAGCAAACGTGGGGATGATCACCTTAGCCATCTGGCTGGCGCTGATGGGCGCGATGAGCATGTTCAATCTCACCTACGTATACAGCGATTTGCTCCTGTCCATCCTGCCGTTAGCATCGGGCTTTTTCTTGATCCTCGGCATTTAGGATTAAATCCGGCTTGTTAACCAATTCAATAATTTTGGCGCAGACCAGGCGTTAATTACATGCTGGGGGCCTACCCAGCCGCGCCGGGCAGTTGCAACGCCAAATTCATTTTGTCCCAGGGTTTCGCAAGAATGGGCGTCACGGTTAACACTCAGGTGAACCCCGAGTTCAACTGCGCGCCGGGCATAGACGTCATTCAGGTCAAGCCGAGACGGGTCGGCGTTGATCTCGAGTGCAGTTCCGCTTTCGGCTGCTGCCCCGAGCAGCGCATCCATATCTACGTCCGCGGGCTCGCGCTCTCCAATCAACCCACCGGTCGGGTGGCCAATGATATCGACATGCGGATTGCGAACGGCATTGAGTAGACGTGCAGTGACTTGTTCACGCGGTTGGCGCAGGCCCGTATGCACCGAAGCCACCACGATATCCAGGCTGGCCAAAACCTCGTCTGGAAATTCTAGAGAACCATCCGCATGGATTTCAACCTCTGAACCCTGTAAGAGGCGCAGCTTATCTCCCATTTCCTGCTGAACCGCATCGATTTCTACCCGCTGCTGAAGCAAACCTTCGGGGGACAGGCCGTTGGTGACCCCTAACCCGCGGCTGTGATCGGTGATGGCCAGGATATGTAAACCGCGCGCTACTGCCGCGCCAGCCATTGCCCGGATCGAATCTGAACCATCACTCCACGTCGTGTGACAGTGCAGTTCAGCTTTTAAATCGGACAGCGACAGCAGAGCGGGCAGCTTCCCTGAGAGGGCAGCTTCAATTTCACCACGATCTTCACGCAGCTCGGGGGGTATATACGGCAGGCCGATGGCCGCATACACTTCCTCTTCGCTTGAGCATAACAGCTCAGAGCCATCCGTCCTTACCAGGCGCTGCTCTGACAGGGAGAATCCTCGGTCGATGGCCAGCTCGCGCAGCCGGACATTGTGATCTTTTGAACCCGTCGCATATTGAAGTACTGTACCAAAGCGTTCAGGAGGTTGGATCCAAAGTTGGACGCGCAGCCCGCGGTAGAGCTCGACACTGGTCTTGGCATCACCCCCGGCAATCACCTGAACGACCTGGGAATAATTCTTAAATGCCGCCATCACAGCCTGGGGGCTGGACGAACTCGCAACCAGGTCCAGGTCACCAATGGTTGAGCGCATGCGGCGCAGACTCCCCGCCAGTTCGGCAGTCCCTACATCAGGCAAAGCCCGCAAGTAAGCCAACAACGCCTGCGCTTCTAGCCAGGCTCTTCCAATTGGGATGCGCCCACCGCGCCGCTGGAGGGCCTCAACTCCTGCCAATATTTTCGCCTCTGATTTTTCGCCCATCCCCGGCAGCCCACGCAGCTTACCTGTTCGAGCCGCCGCTTCAAGCTCAGCCACATTAGTTATTCCAGCCTCGTGCCAGAAAAGGGCGGCTTTCTTAGGCCCAACATCCGGGACTTTTAGCAGTTCGACCAGACCGAGCGGCACTTCTAGCTTTAATTTTTCTAGAAAACCAAGCTGGCCTGTGGTGAGCAACTCGTCGATCTTCTCTGCTATGGCTTTACCAACGCCTGGGACTTCATTTAATTTTCCTGCGCGCCAGATTTCGTTGATATCCTGGCCAAGCGAGTTCAAGCTCTCCGCGGCTTTGCGGTAAGCAAGGGTTTTATATATGATTTCCCCTTTGATCTCAAGGAGATTGGCGATTGTCTGAAATGTATCTGCAAGTTGAAGGTTATTCATACGTTCCGGCCTATCTGTCTTGCCCGATGCTGATGATTATGATATCATTCCTCTATTATAAACGTGCTGGCCTACAACCTTCGACCAGCGATCAGGCTTTCTGCAGCCAGGCTACGAAAAGCAACGGGGGGCAGCCGGTGCAAGATGATGAATAGATGATAAAAGACCGGTCGACCCGATAAAGTCTTACAATGAGTGGAGATCGAACCATGTCAAAAAAAAATCGCAGTCCTTTTGTTACCCTGGCAGCCGGAATCATGTTAGGCGGCGTTGTTGGCGCCACAGCCGCCCTGCTCGCCGCACCGAAAAACGGTGTTGAGACGCGCGCCAATCTTATGGAAAAAGGCACTGCTATTAGAAGCCAAACCATCACTGCGCTAAAAGCCGGGCAGTCCACTACAGCCGGTTTCGTCAATAAACTCCGGAAGCAAACGGATGAGCTCTCAGAAAAGATGAAACCACAAAACCACCTGATGACCCGCACAATCCCAGAAATCAAAATCGAATAGCGCTCTATCCCTTGGATAGGTCTATCCCCCGGATAGGTCACCAAAGCGGCGCATAAATTCTAGCCACCCGGCCTGCTCCCAGCGCTGCGGTACGGTTCCTTTACGAATCCGCTCCTGCACCTGCACACTAAGATGCGATAATGCTTGAGGAAGCCGTTCATATTCCTCATTATTTTCGTCTTCCTTATCGTCACCATCTTCATCCATAAAGGAATCGATCAACTCTCGCGCCCGGTCCTGGAAATCAAGGGGATTTTCTTTCCGGCCCGCATAACCCAGGAAATATTCGTCATTTTCACACGGGCTGATCTCCCGGCTTCCTTCGCTGCTCATTCCTTCAACCCTGGTGATGGTCAGAGGTTCACCACGCTTGGGCGAAACCACATCTGTCATGGGAAGATTGAGTTCTTCCAGTTTATCCCAATCCGAGTCGGTCAGCTCGATCGTTCTCCGGATCAAAGCCCAACAAGCCAGCGGTCGCGAGTAAACGGTTGCGTCGTCGTTCGCAAAGACTGCATTAAATCCATCGGAAGGGGTTATTTGCAGAATGGTAAATTCTTTCAATTTCATAATTAACCTTTATTTTTAGCGACAGGCATCATCCAGCCAAAGGTATGGCGATCGATTTACGATCTTCCAATCCTGTTTAATTCTATCTCAAGAGTGGATTTCATATTAACAAAAAATGATTAATCTTTTTTGTAACTTGCTCAGCCATGCAAAAAGAGTCCCCGTGGCTAAGTAGCTACAATCATTTGGATATTAACCCAATCCGGACACACTGTTATCGCGATCGGTATATTCAGTTATTTGTAAAAGTGGGGAAAAGGCTGACGACCCGTCAGGAGTTTTCAGGCAAACCT
>DAIQPZ010000117.1:0-8165 GCA_036787065.1 Anaerolineaceae bacterium | reverse complement strand
CGCAAACACCTCAAATTCGGGCCTTTTCACACAGGGCTGAGTAGAACCACTCCGGGTATAATTAAAACATGACCCGAACAACCTGGAACAATCTCTTTGTTTATCTGCGCCACCACCCATTAGCGACCTTATTAATTTGCTTACCCCTGGCTCTGCTGGCCCAATTTGGGCATTGGGGATCGGTGTGGGTTTTTTCAATTTCAGCCATTGGTGTAATCCCCATGGCAGGCTATATTGGAGAAGCCACCGAAGTACTGGCATTCTACACCGGCCCAAAAGCCGGCGGGCTGTTGAATGCCACCCTGGGTAACGCGGCCGAATTAATTATTACCCTGGTGGCCATCCAGGCCGGTTTATTGGAATTGGTAAAGGCCTCCATCATCGGCTCGATGTTAGGAAACCTGCTGCTCGTTCTGGGTTTTGCGATGGTCTTCGGAGGCAGTAAACATGGTATCCAGCATTTCGATCAGCGCCAGGTGAGCATGCAGTCCATCCTCCTGGCATTGACCGCCCTCTCCATCACGATCCCATCCATCTTCAGCCACTCGATTGGTCCGGAAGGAAGCCAAGGGGTTGAGATCTTGAGCCTGGGCGTGGCTATCGTGATGATCGCCTTGTATATCCTGGGGCTCATTTACAGCCTGAAAACCATACAAAGCCCCATGACTTACCAGGAACCCGGACGGCCCGAAAATGCCCAGAACTGGTCGCGGGGTAAAGCCCTGGGTGTTTTGGTTTTGGCAACCTTAGGCGTGGTAGTGTTGAGCGAGCTGCTTGTCGGAGGTGTCGAAGCGGTCGTCTCCACCTGGGGGTTGTCTGAATTTTTCCTGGGGATTATCCTCATCCCCATCGTGGGCAATGCCGCCGAACACATGGTAGCGGTTCAAACCGCCTTACGCAACCAGATGGACCTGAGTGTTGAAATCGCGGTCTCTTCCAGCTTGCAAATCGCATTATTCGTCGCGCCTTTACTGGTGTTTGTCAGCCTGTTGATGGGCCATCCACTAACCCTGGTGTTCAATAATTTCGAGCTGGTGGCAGTGGGAGCGGGTGTGCTGATCGCCGCCCTGGTCGCCGCTGATGGTGAATCAAACTGGTTAGAGGGAGCGGCTTTGTTGGGCGTCTTTTTAATTCTCGGATTGGCCTTCTTCCTGCTGCACGGGTGAAAATAAATCCATGAAAGCCCAAACCGTTAAAATTTTGACCGAAAACAATGACTACCAGGCCATTGATACCCTGCGCCGTAATCGCAATAAGCGCAATAAAGATGGAACATTTTTCGTGGAGGGTGTGCGGGCGATCGAGCAGGCAGTCGCCAACCGGTGGGAGATCCGCGCTTTGATTTACTCAAGAGAAACCCGGTTATCCAATTGGGCGGAAGGGATTATCGCGCGATCGGATGCCAGCACCCATTACGAGATGCCTCGCCATCTGCTCGAAAAATTAAGCCAAAAAGAAGACTCTTCAGAGATCATCGCCCTGGTGGCCATGCCTGAAGATAACCTGGCGCGCATTCCCATACGGGACGCGTTTCTTGGTGTGGTTTTAGACCGTCCAGCCAGCCCTGGCAATATGGGAACCATCTTGCGTTCATGCGACGCCCTGCGAGTAGACGGCGTGATTATCACCGGGCATTCCGCTGATTTGTACGACCCGGAGACAATCCGGGCCACGACCGGGTCATTTTTCTGTGTCCCCAGCGTGCGCCTGCCCTCCCATCACGAGATGATCCCATGGCTGGAAGGGCTGAAGAACCGTTTAAGCGGCTTGCAAATTGTAGGAACGAGCGCCAAAGCCCTGATGCCGATTGACGAGATCGATTTTAATTCACCCACATTGTTATTGGTGGGCAATGAGACTCACGGGCTGAGTGAAAACTACAAATCCATTGCCGATAAGATGGCAAACATACCCATGTTCGGTTATGCCAGTTCGATCAATATTGCCTGCGCCACGTCGATTATCCTGTATGAAATCAGCCGCCAACGTGGGAAGCAATAAACGATAGGTCGCATTCAGGCAAAGGTTGGCAGAGATGGTCAAATTAAAAGTAGCTTTAATTCAGATGAGCGTTGAAGAGGACGCCGGGATTAACCTCCAAAAGGCCCTGCTGCGCATCGAGCAATGTGCCACGCTTGGGGCAAAACTCGTCATCTTGCCCGAAATGTTTCTTTGCCCTTATCAGGCTGAGCGATTTGCCATTTACGCCGAAAAAGAAGGTGGACCCACCTGGCGAGCCCTCTCCGCGGCAGCCCAGGCCAACCAGGTTTACCTTGTGGGCGGTTCTTTCCCGGAATTGGACTCGGCTGGAAAACTCTATAATACCTGTTTTATTTTTGATCCGCTGGGTCGCCCAATTGGAAAACATCGCAAATTGCATCTGTTTGATATCCAAATCCGTGGAAAACAAAGCTTTCGCGAGAGTGACACCCTAACCCCAGGCAGCCAGGTGACAGTTGTCGACACCCCTTTTGGAAAAATCGGGGTGTGCGTGTGCTATGACCTGCGCTTTCCGGAATTGGCCAGGTTAATGGTGCAGCAAGGCGCCGTTATGCTGGCAGTACCCGGCGCATTTAACATGACCACCGGCCCGGCTCATTGGGAGCTATTATTCAGAGCCAGGGCGGTTGATAACCAGGTGACCATATTCGGCTGCGCACCCGCCAGGAACACCCATTCCAGCTATGTTTCCTACGCGAATTCGCTGGTGGTTTCACCATGGGGCGAGATCACGGCCCGCCTGGGAGCTGAAGAGGACGTCTTAATCGCTGAGATCGACCTGGATTATGTCGAACAGGTCAGGCAAGAACTGCCTCTGCTGAGCCAGCGCCGTCTGG
The DNA here is from genome assembly GCA_036787065.1 of Anaerolineaceae bacterium. GTDB lineage: Bacteria > Chloroflexota > Anaerolineae > Anaerolineales > Anaerolineaceae > JAJYIW01. The sequence goes on along the minus strand of DAIQPZ010000117.1, from coordinate 5,328 downwards.
ATTTATACGAGGTCGTTCAAAAAGGTTGATTATTTTGACATGGGCGAATTCCAAAAAAAAAGATCTGTCATTGCGAATGGAGGCTTTGCGAAGCAATCTGGATTGCTGCAATCGGATTGCTTCGCAAAGCCTCGCAGCAACAGATGTCTTGTTCATATCGTATGCCCCACGTCAGTTCGGTCGGTTTATGTTAGCGCATCTTTTCGATTCGCCAACAGTCTTCATCCAAATAAGGGGGGAAAGAACCTAAAATCAGGGAAGCCGGGCCAATACAGACTGGACCAACAGGGCATCCACCTTTGTCCGCCCATAAATTTCGCTGTACACCAGGATTAATAGATCCCGCAGTGCCAATGGCACACCTGGATCGATCTGCGTATCACCAGGGATCCACATTAAGCGCATCGCCAGGCTGCCGGGACCGGTCAGGTTCGGCATGCGGTAGATACCGCCGTCATCAATCAGCGCACCCCCATTTTTCTTATAATATTGGATGCGCTTCAACCTTTTTTCGCGTTCTCCAACCGATTCAACATCCCCTGGATCCTCGACCTCGAGCAGGATACCCGCGGCGTGAGCCCTTATCGAGGCCTCGAGGATAGCTTCGAGCAACTTGCTTCCCAGACCCTTCCCTTGATCCGCCTGCTGGATGGCGATGTATCCCAAGAAGAAGATGCCCGCCCGCGATAATGGCGTGACAACGCCAAAGCCAATTATTTTCCCGTCTTGCAAACCACAAGTCAACCAGGAAGAGCCCTGTTCAACCCCATCCAAAAGAGAGGTGAATGGCTCTCGCTCGGGCGCGGGGAAGCTTGATTCATAAATTTCCTGGACTTGCATGGCTGCTGCAGGTGGAAGGGATGTTTTCTGATAAATGATGATTTCGAACATCATGGACACCTGACTCTATTATATGAATAATCAAGTCCTAAATGTAATTTTCATCGATAGCTTGGCTTTATCCCTGATCTTGACTAGACCTTTCGCTGCTAAACAATCCCCAACATGTGGTTTACCCCGGCAATTCCCATTAAACAAATTGCGAAGGCATTGCTTAATGTTAAGGTATTATTTATAATACCCACCATGATCACACTCCGCGATTTAAAACAACTAAAAGCCTTGAGCGATCCTCAACGGATGGCCATTCTACGCCGGTTGATGGCTTCGTCCGCCACATTGAGCCAGCTTGGCGATGCCTTGGGTGAATCCGCCGCCCACATCCGCCACCACGTACTGGCTCTCGAAGAAGCCGGTCTGATCGAATTAGAATCGACCCGCCCGGTGCGCGGTTTCCTTGAAAAATATTACCGGGCCAGCGCAAAGGCCTACCTGGTCAGCATTGCAATCTATCCAGTCGGGGATGGTGAAGGGTCCACGCCGGTAATAGCCAGCAACGACTTCGCGCTAAACCAGCTCGCCAGCAGTCGGGCGCTGTGGCCCGCCGGTTGGTCCCCTCTGATCGTCGCGCAAAACAGTCTGGAAGGCTTGATCCACCTGCGCGAGCGCCTCGTCACGATGGTTACCTGCCACCTGTATGATCCTGCCAGCCAGGGTTACAACTCCGCTTTTATCCAACACCTTTTTCCCGGTGAAGCCATGACCCTTCTGCGACTATACCAACGCACACAAGGCCTGATGCTGGCGCCTGGCAACCCTAAATCCATCCACGGCCTTGAAGATCTGGCCCGCGCCGATGTGCGCCTGATCAATCGCGAACCAGGTTCTGGGACCCGATTGTGGTTGGACGACCGGTTGATCCGGCTGGGGATCCCAACCGACCAGGTAAGCGGCTATGCGAAGTATGGCCCATCACACACCGCCGTCGCCGCCAGTATCCAGCGCGGTGAAGCCGATGCCGGTTTAGGACTCGCCTGTTCCGCGCGCGCGGCAAGCCTTGATTTCATATCCCTCTTCGAAGAACCTTACGACCTGGTCTTCCGCCATTCGGACTGGACCGATCCCACCCATACGGCGCTCTTCGAAACACTGCTTTCATTCCCCTTCCGTCAGCAGGTCCAGCAGTACGCAGGCTATTCTTTTTCTTCCACCAGCGGAATGACCATCCGTGTCAATTAATTCATAGGAGAAACATGAAACCCCATTGCCATTCCCTATCATCCTGGCTGTGGACCGTTCTCCTGGTCTTCTACCTGGCGATTAATCTGGCGGCCTGCTCGGCGCCAACGCTTCTGATCCCGGAAATTGTTGATCCACCGACACCCACTGTGACGCCCAAACCGGCCCCTATGGTGGGTCTCTCTGCCACCCCAGTGAAAAACTCGACCCTCTATGTATTTGCCGCGGCCTCCCTGACGGATGCTTTTACCCGCATTGGTAAAACCTTCGAGGCCAGCCACCCGGGGGTCAAAGTATCTTTCAATTTTGCCGGTTCACAAACCCTGGTTCAGCAGATCAACTCCGCGGCCCCGGCAGACATCTTTGCTTCAGCCGCGCAAAAACAGATGGACACGATCAGCCAGGCTGGCCGGATCGACCGGGCCTCTGTCAAGATTTTTGCGCTAAACAAGCTGGTAGTCGTGCTTCCCAAAGCCAACCCTGGCGCTATCCAATCCCTCCAGGACCTGACCAAACCCGGATTAAAAATCGTCCTGGCGGATAAATCTGTCCCGGTTGGGCAGTATGCCCTGGATTTTCTGGACAAAGCCGTTAAAGACCCAACCTTCAGCCCCGATTATAAAGACGGGTTCATTAAAAACGTGGTCTCGTATGAAGATAACGTAAAATCAGTCCTGGTTAAGGTCATCCTGGGAGAAGCCGACGCAGGCGTCATATACACCACCGACGTGACCCCGGATGCGTCCACCAGGGTAGTCCAACTGGCCATCCCAGATGAACTCAATGTGATCGCGGTTTACCCCATCGCCCCTCTCAAAGACAGCCCCAGCCCCGAGTTGGCCAAGGCTTTCGTAGCCGAGATCCTTTCCATCGAAGGCCAGACAATTCTATTAGCGGACGGATTCCTCCTCCCTATTCGTTAAATAAACCACCTGACCCTGGAAAGGCCCGCCTGGCATGAAGACCACACCATCCTTCGTCAGATGCGGTGAAACGCTATTCGCAGGGAAACAACCTGCTACCCGCCATCCTCCTGCGCCTTCTTGCCCCGGAACGGTGATTTCAGATGGCAGCGGTTCGGCGAATGAGTGCACGACCCCAAACGCCTGCTGACCATCCCTGCTTGTCCGCCAGATCACCTGTGCGCCTTGAGGATGGCGCCAGCTCAATCCGATCGATTGGTAAAGCTGGCTTTTTCCATCTTTGATCAAGGGTGCAACCCGGTCATAAAAGCGAATGGCTTCTTCCACTAACGCCCATTGCGCCGGGTCAAGGCGTTCAATCTCACCGGAGAGACATAACCGCCCTAAGAAACCGGCGGTTAACGAATACGTCAGGCGCTGCATCGAATCAGCCCGGTGCAAGACGGCCCAGATCTGAGATTGGCGCGGCAAGATCAGCCGGTGTAAATTAGCGGCGATAATCGGGATCTCACACCCCTCGTGCGCATCGGAAAAGGATGCCATGCTCACCAGGCCCATCATCGATGGCTCCAGGCGATGACCTCCGGAAGCGCAGTTTTCGATCACGAGGTCTGGGATCTCTGCGCGCATGAGGGCAAAAAAGCGCTGCATGCCGACCAGGTGTTGGCGCAAGCCCTCACCCAAGGACTCCGCCCCGTCCACCCCAATCCCGATCGTTTCGTTATAATCCACCTTGATATAACCAAAACCGTTTTCCTTGAGGAATCCGATCACTTTTTTGCTCAGGTAATCCACCACCCACGGATCGCGGAAGTCCAAGAAACGTCTCCCGCCGGCGGTGACTGGCAGCCCATCCCGTTTTAGTAAATGGTCAGTCTGGGTGAACATGGGGGATTGTTCACCAACCACCTCAAACTCGAACCAGATACCGGGGACCAGACCGCGTGCCCGGATGGCGTCCGTGGTGGCTCTCATCCCGTGGGGGAACAGGCGCGGGTTAGGCTGCCAATCCCCTTGGGCCAGCGCCCACACCCCACCGTCGCCTTTATACCAACCGGCGTCGATCACAAGGTATTTCACGCGGGTGTCTTTTAATTTATCTGCCATCGCCACTAACTGGTCGTGGTGTGGATCGCCCCAACTGGTGCACCATTCATTACAGATCACCGGCAGGCTTTGTTCGGATTGTGGAGCGCGATCGACGGTTGGCGCCTGCATCGCGGTCAACCGGTCGCAGAGATCATCCAAATCGCCGGCAACGGTGCTGACGTTGGCGGCAGGGGTCATAAAAGATTCGCCGGGCGATACCACCTTCATCCAATGCCCGAACTCACGGTCGGCCAGTCCCCCCGATATACACAGGCAATCATCTTTGCGGTAAGCCTCCATTTGCCACGAGCCGGCCCAGGCGAGTTGCACGCCCCAGAAAACACCCACAGCGCGGTCTTCAACGGCGATGAAAGGGAAGAATCCGCGCACTGGCATCGATCCAACCTGCCCAAACCGTTCCGCGCGAGGGGCATGATTGGCCCACGAACGTTCCAAGCCCATTTCTTCAATCGGCTGGCTGTCGTGGCGGCCTTCAGCACTCCAGTAACTGCGGAAACGATGCAGGTGCAAGCGCCCGGGGGCATCATCGTTCGCGTAAGGCGTGATCCCGCCCAGCGAAAAACTAGACAGCATTTCAAGCGTCAGGGGCTGCTGGCCTAAATTGTGAAAGGTGACCTGCACGGAAAAACCAGCGCCGCCATTGATCCAGGCCAGGCGGTGGTCCACCGCGAATCCACGTGGGGAAACCAGGCGGGTGATCACGCTGGTGGTTCCATCTTCCTCATCCACGGATTGGCGCTCGAAGCGTAAATCTGCCAGTGACGCGCTGTTGCGCATCGTACGTCCTTGAGGATATCCCTCGGTGGTATCGCCAAGCAGCTTCAACTGAACCATTGAATCGATCAACCAGGCGCGCACCGTATTAAAAGTCTCCTCGGGTACCGCCAGGATCTCCGGCGTGTTTAAAAATTCGCGCCGCTCGACGACCTGGGAAGCAGTGCTTTTGGGATACAGGCGCAGCCCAACCGCCCGGCTCTGGCTGGCCAACCAATATTCGATGACCATATCGTTAAATTCGTACTTTGCGAGTAATGTGACATAAGGGATATCAATCGAAGACATAGGAAATCCACCTTTCATCGATAGGTTATAAATTCTTATTTTGTAACTGCCCAGGCCCTTATGAAAAAGACCCGAATTTGAGGTGTTCGCGGGTGCTTCGCACCCGCGAACACCTCAAATTCGGGAACTTTCTATGCATGGCTGAACAGTTACC
>DAIQPZ010000274.1:0-2523 GCA_036787065.1 Anaerolineaceae bacterium | reverse complement strand
TGGAAAACCAGCAGACCAATATCCTGAATGATGGCCTGGCGGCCGAGGTCGCCGGCGAAGTGACCTCGCAGGCCGATCAGGCAGCCGGCCAGGTATGGATAGCGGCAGTGGCTTACGACAGCAGCGGCAGCGTGGTGGGCCTGCGGCGCTGGGAAGCTGCGGCAGCGTTACCGGCCGGGGGCAGGCTGCCTTTTGCACTTAACGTGTACAGTGTAGGGGGAACAATTACAAAGGTAGACCTTCTGGTAGAAGCGCAACCTTAACGATCGTTCCAGATCAGGTACGAATCGGACTGGCAGATTTGGGTATCGGACGGGACATTCAAGCACACGATGTAGGGGACGACCGTTCCGTTGACAGCATTGGTAATGGCCGGAATGGTAACGGTTATCGTGCCCTCCAGGTTGGTCGGCGGGACGTTGTACGTGACCTTGCTGCCATCCGGCAGTCCCACCAATAATACGGCATCAATATCTGACATCGGCAGGTGGCCGTTGACCTGATACACATTGACCTGGATTACCTGTTCTTCTTTTGCGCTGATCTGCGGCTTCAATTTAGAAATCTTCAAGACCGTGGTCTTGGGCGAGAATTGGAACACCCAATTTTCTTCATTAACTTTTTGCTTGAGGTACTGGCTGCCCAGCCCCACCATGTGAATGCGCTTACTTTCTGCGGCAGTGGAATCATAATCCAGGCAGTAGTTTTCAAAACATTGGCGGGCAATTTTGACCCCATTCACCTCAACATAGAAGGGGTCCGAGACGGGCTTGCCAGAAATCTCCGTGCTGCCGTGCTCAATAATAAAACTATCGAACACCGACGGAACGTGGAAACCCAGGGTCCCTTGCACCGGGTAGAAAACCATACCCTGGTCCAGCCCGTAAATTTGAGGGCCGGGAGCTTCCTGGTGCACCTGCAGGATCTGCGACAGCGGGCGCAAGCGGATGGTGGTGGGGTTATCCTTGGGGATATAAATCACCACATTTTCGAGGACCTGCTCGATGGTCCCGTCAATGGGTGAGATATAGGGTTTGCTGATGGGTGAGCCGAAAATATCAAACCCGCCCAGGCGGGCAAGGCTGGTTGCACCGGGCACTTCCACGCCCTTATCCCAACCGATGATGGCGCTGCCAGTATAGGGTTGGTAGGCACAAAATTCCCGGCAGACAAAGGAGCCGTATGCCATCAGGTGCACTATGCCGCGGGAATCATCGATCAACTGGTAAAAGCCCATATTCTCGAAGTACTGCTCGATGCGGCGTTTTTCCGTGTTAAAGCGCACCCCGCTTAACGGCTTGCCAACGTAGCGTTCGCCATAAAGGCGGTCATACATATCCTGGAAGCCGGCATAGATCATGGGCGGCTCTCCCACTGATGGCGTAACCAGCATCGTACCCACCGGGATCAGGACCAGACGGTCTACGTCCACCGTGGCGGCAGGATTAAAACACATCAAGACATTTTCGGTGTACTGACAGAGGAGCCCGTTGTGAGCAAAGGTTGGCGAGATGGACTGGCCAAGGGCCGGCTCACCCCCCAATTTGTCGTACAGGTCGCGGAACTGCGAAGCGAGCGGAACGGTGCCATAAGGAGTAGGTGTAATGCCTGGATTAATGAAAGAGCCGCACGCCGACAAGGTGAAGATGAGGAAGATCGATGCAATTATCAGGCATACAGTGGAACTCCTCAATCCCTCGTTCCCTCCAATGAAGTGTCTATCAAATAGATTAATTATAGTACGAAACGCAAAACGAAGATATTAAAAAAATGCAGGTCAAACGCATCTAAATTACAAGATACGTTTGCCCCACTACCACTACTCTTACAGGGCGCTTCACGGGCACAAACCGTTAGGCGGCTCTTGTTATGATCTATGTGAAATAAATCCCAATATTGAAATATCCGTAGAACAAGCTATATTGATAATAGGCTTATGGTGCACTGACGATGGGGTTTCACGTATTTATGGGTACTTAATTCGGCTGTGCGCCTTAAATTCCAAATAGCCAGTTTCTTTCCTAAGGCGTCTTAGTTCAACTCGGATTTATGTAGCGGAGCGTTGAACCGGGCTTCAGCATAGGCTCTGGCCGCCACCTCAATCCTTATTTCTTTGGCCGGTAGCCTGCATGCCGCGATGCGTCAAGGCACATATGAGAGAGAGGTATATCGCTATGGTCCAGCTTCCAGCTTCACGTCATTTCACCCTCCACGAGCTCGGTGAAGGCATCTATGCAGCCATCCATGCGCCAGGCGGCTGGGCGCAGAGCAACGCCGGGATCATCGACACCGGCGACCGAACGTTGGTCTTTGATGCATTCCTATCGCCCCGGGCAACCCAAGACCTTCTCGCTGCGGCTCAGGCCCTTACCGGCCGCCCGCCCACGTCGTCTTGAACAGCCATTACCATAACGACCACACCTGGGGGAACCAGGCAGTCCCTTGGGAGACTGATATCATCTCCACAGTCAAAACGCGCGACATCATCGCTGCACGAGAGACCAAAGAGAACCAGTGGTATCG
>DAIQPZ010000273.1:0-2534 GCA_036787065.1 Anaerolineaceae bacterium | reverse complement strand
CTACGAAATTGTCCGGATGGTCTCGGCGATATAGAGAAAGGAATTCAATGCCAAAGTTTCTGGTTACTGGCGTGGGAGGGCCGGCTGGAAGGAGCCTGGCGGTCTTGTTGCAAGAGCGCCATTGCACCTACGTAGGAGCCGACAGCCGCCCGCTCGAGCCAGATATTTTTCCATTCTTTCGGGTCCCTATGGCACGCGATGACAATTTTATTCTGACCATCCAGACCATCGTCAGGGCGGAACAAGTAAACTGGATTATCCCCACAGTCAGCGAAGAGCTGCCTGTTTTCTCGGCGAGCTGGACTGACTCGATTACTTCGGTGCTGATCGGTACAGCGGGGGCGGTTGCCTGCGCCAACGATAAATACCTGACCGCCCAAATCCTGCAACAAGCAGGAGTATCCGTCCCTCGTTTCGCCCTCCCCTCACAGGTAGGTTCGGCGCGTGAATTAACCGAGCGGATTGGATGGCCTTGCATCAGTAAACCCAGGATTGGGCGGGGTGGACGTGAAGTGACCCTTAATGAAGATGGCAACTTCTCGTCGATCGCCGCTTTGAGCGACGCTTACATCCTTCAGGAATTTGCCAGCGGTACCGATTATGCCCCCGAATTATTTATCCATCCCGACCGCAAAACCCACGTTGTGGCCGTGATTGAAAAAACCGAGCTTAAAGAGGGAAAAGTGGGTAACGCCACGGCTGTACGCCGGGTCGATGCGCCGGATGTAGCCGAGACCGCTCTGGCAGCCGCTCTGGCAATGGGATTGAGCGGGCCATTAGATATCGATATCCGGCGACGAACAGATGGAGTGCCGGTGGTATTAGAAATCAATGCTCGTTTCGGAGCCAACAGCCGCAGCGCCCCCGAGATCTTAGACGCTGCGCTGGCTTACATGCGATCCTGACAAGAAAGGTAAAAATTGGGCATCATAAACATCCTCCAGGTCATATTTTATATCCTCGCGGTCTTGGTGGTCACGGTAGGGTTTATTTCTTTGACGTATTACCCGCTATCGCTTGTGGCCGAACTGCGCCGGTATCCTAGGCCAATTTTCCATCACAATCCACCCTTCGTGTCGATAATCGTGCCGGCTTATAACGAAGGTAAAGTCATTCAGAACTGTATCGACTCGATCTTGAAAACAGGGTATTCCCGGTATGAATTGATCCTGGTTGACGATGGCTCAAATGACGACACCTATTCCATCATGAAGAGCTATAACCGTCTGCGCAACGTGAAGGTACTCACCCAGGCCAACGCCGGAAAAGCATCTGCGCTCAACCATGGGATCAAACATTCCAAAGGTGAATTCCTCTTTTTTGTGGACGGCGATGGCATATTCACCCACAACACCATTCCTGAAATGCTCAAGCAGTTTTACACCCGTCAGGTAGGCGGTGTATGTGGCAACGATATGCCAATCAACCTGGACCGCATGCAAACCCATTTACAATGTCTCCAAACCCACGTGGGTACATCTTTTGTGCGCCGGGCCCTGGCGGAGATCAATTGTTTGCCCATCATTTCCGGCAATAACGGTTTATTTCGCCGCACAGCCTTGATTAAAACAGTCGATCCCAATCCCCCCAAAGGATATTTAACCCCTGAAGGTCTCTGGCCGGCTGCTTTGCCGGGCCCTTTTCTGGAGGGCTTTATTGGTGAAGATTTGGAGCTCACCTGGCGCATTCACCGCGCCGGGTACCGGGTTCATTTTGCGCCACACGCCCTGGTGATGACCGAGGTGCCATCCACGATAAAAGGGCTGTGGAAGCAGCGCGTGCGCTGGGCGCGTGGACTGCTGCAAACCGTCCGTCTGCACCGGAACATGTTTTTTAATTTGAATTATGGACTCATGGGGCTGTATCTGCCAATTAATTTTTTCAACCAGGTGATAAACCCACTGGTCCAACTGCCATTATTAATAATCTTTCTGATCCTGGTATTCACCGGTCACAGCCCAATTGACCTCAATTTGCTCACCGTGGTCCTCTACCTGGGTCTGGGTTACGCATTATTTGCCTCTGTTTTCGCTATCGCCCTTGACCGCGGTTGGAAAGATCTGCGTTTTATTTATGTGCTACCCTTATGGATCCCTTATTCGATCATGATGAATCTGGTCATGGTATGGGCCATTATTCTTGAGTTGCGCGGGAAGCCGGCGGCCTGGAACAAACTCGACCGCACGGGGGTTGTGTCGCGCCGCGAAGTTTAACCGGACTTTTTATTTCTTTTATGCGGAAAAAAATTGTTCTTCGTCTGATCATTTTTCTTACAGTCCTTTTACTCGCCGGAGCTGTTAGTTATGCGGTCTACCGGTCACCGCGGGTGGCTCCACTGGTAGCCGCTAATATCACCCCTGGCCTGGTTACAGGCAAAAGCGCGTCCAGTTCCCCGACCATAGAAATGAATCAAACCAGACCACCGATGCCCCACGTGGACACACCCTTCCCCGCGGCAGGTACCCCGGCTGGATCAGGCACGGCCAACCCGACCCCCGTTCAACCTGGCGCAACACAAGCCACCTCACCGGCTC
>DAIQPZ010000272.1:0-2541 GCA_036787065.1 Anaerolineaceae bacterium | reverse complement strand
GGCAAATCACAGGCCAATTGTACCCGATCCAGGCGAGAACCCAGGGGTAAATTGTGTTCGCTTTTGAAGCGGCGCACGGCGGTGGCGATGGACACCAGCGTCTCGCCAGTTGAACCGGCTTCCGGTGAAACTAACCGCGCATCGGCATTGGGCCAGGCAGACAGGTGGATAGACTGGCCGGCGGATAACGCCGGAAACAGGCCTTGGTACAGCTCTTCTGTGATGTAAGGGAAGAACGGCGCGAGGAGTATCAGCAGGTCGCGTAATAAAACCGCCATACAGAAACAGGCGCTTTCGCCTTGAACGACGCTCTCGCTGTAGAGGCGCTGTTTGGCCATCTCGTTGACCGTGCGGTAGGTGTAAGACCAATCCACGGATAGACCCAGGCGCTGCCACAACGTTTGATATTCGACCTCCGCCTCCTGGCTGAATTCGAGGCAGGTCTGTTTAAACGCCTTGCACCCGATTTGTTCCGGGGTCACCTTTTTGACGCGTTGGACCAGCCGGTCCGTGGGCAGGCCGTTATCGTCGTAACCCATGGGATAAAACGCGTTGCAGCCATTCATCCGCCAGAAACGCGCTATAAAATCGGTTTGGACGTAAGAATAGATGTGGACAAGGTGCAAATGCCCCGAAACCGTGGCGGGGGGCGTGTCGATCGAATAAACCGGCTTTTGCGAGTTCCGGTCGAAATCGTAGACCCCCTGGGCCTGCCACTGCCTGGCGATGCGCAGCTCCGCTTCAGCGGGTGTGTATTTCTCGGTTAATGCCATATGAACCTCCTGGTACCCTGGGTTAAAACAACAATCCCTTTCGCCATTGAGGACGAAAGGGATCTCTTCCGCGGTACCACCTCACTTCACCAACCCTCACAGGCCGGTGCTCTCACCGCCCGGACAACCATCCGAGCTTCGCGCTAACGGGCTCACCCGTGCTGGTCTACTCCTTGTCCTTCCTCAGAAGGACAATCTTCTTCAGCAAAACCACCGGGCGACTTCAGCGCTGTTTAACTGTGGAGGCTTCCAGCCTGTGGCGCTCCGTTTCTGGCAGGATCGCACCGCTTACTACTCCCGAGGGTGGCTTTTCAGCCACGTGTATTCACTTGTTAAGCATGATTATAGTCAAAGCGAGATGCGATGTCAACACATTTCTAATTACACATAATTCGTAACTACTCAGCCATGGAAAGAAAGTTGCCGAATTTTGAGTGTTTGCGGGTGCTCCGCACCCGCAAACACTCAAAATTCGGGTCTTTTTCACACGGGTCTGAGCAGTTACCATAATTCCTTCATTGTTTTCACCCAGAAAAAACAAACAGGATGAACATGATAAAAGGGTTCTCCATGATTTCCCGTGGAACCCCGCATTTTGGGGTGTGAGCGCGCGTACGCGCGCTCACACCCCAAAATGCGGGGTTCCATACCCAAAGACCCATTATTTCTAATCAGACCGCCGTTATTCCGCCGTTAAACAGCCGATAATCGGTAGCTGCGGGTTTTACGTGCCGCGTCGCTGACCACCAGCCAGCCATCTCCCACCCAGCCTTTCATCAAGTCACACCTGACGGGGGACTGATCAAGAACCAACCGTACCCGCTGAACCAAGCGGCGTAGAAGAGTCTCGGTATCGCCTTTGCTATGTGGTTAGAAACTTAAATCTTAAACACTCGCCTCCGGCATGGCATGGCCCTTGAACTGGCTCATGTACAGGCGATAATAAAATCCTCCCTGTGCCAACAGCCCTTCATGGTTGCCGCGCTCGATGATCTCGCCGTGATTGATCACCAGCACCTGGTCGGCATTGCGGATCGTGCTCAGGCGGTGGGCGATGACGAAGCTGGTGCGCCCTTTCATCAACCGCAGCAAGGCTTCTTGCAGGTTCTTCTCCGTGCGGGTATCCACGTTACTGGTGGCCTCATCCAGGATGAGGATATCCGGATCGGCCAGGACGGCCCTGGCAATCGCCAAGAGCTGGCGCTGGCCCTGGCTGAGATTGCTTCCGCGTTCGGTCAGCAGTGTTTGGTAGCCATGCGGCAGCCGGTGGATGAAGGGGGCCGCGTTGGCCAGCTTCGCGGCGGAAATCACCTCTTCATCCGTCGCTTCCAACCGGCCGTAACGGATGTTGGCGATCACAGTATCCGCGAAGAGAAAATTATCCTGTAACACCAGGCCAATTTTCCGGCGCAGGTCATCTTTCTTGATGGTGACGGCGTTATGACCGTCGATCAGGATCGATCCGTCCTGGATATCATAAAAACGGGTCAACAGGTTGGCGATAGTGGTTTTACCCGCGCCCGTTGGCCCCACCAGGGCGATCATCTGCCCGGCTTTGGCATCCAACGAGACGTTTTTAAGCACCGGCACGTCTTCGGTATAACGGAAACTAACCCGGTCCAGAACCACGTTCCCAGCGATATGTTCCAGAGGTCGCGCATCCACGGCATCTGTTTCAGGCGTTTCGTCCATCAACTCAAACACCCGTTCCGCGCCCGCGAGGGCCGATTGGATATTGGTAAACAAGTTAGCGATCTGGTTCAAAGGG
>DAIQPZ010000271.1:0-2545 GCA_036787065.1 Anaerolineaceae bacterium | reverse complement strand
CCCTCTGGGGCTTCTTCTCCGAAAATGGCACCAGGCGCGCGACTGGTTTACCTGCATTGGCAATGATCACTTCTTCGCCTGCAACAACTCTCTCGATCAATTCTGAAAATTGGGTTTTGGCATTGTGGATATTCACGACCAGCGTCATATAACACCTCCAATTAAACCTTACGCCAGTCATTATAGACTAAGTCGTGGACTAAGTCAGCCTTCGACATCGATTCTGAAATCATAGATCCCACCCTGGTATTTCCAACCCCGTCCACAGGATGGACATTCCAAATCGCGTTGCACCTCGGGCAAACCGAACCCACACACAGGGCAGGCGAAGAACGCTCCCGCCTGGGTGGCATACGTCTGTGGGTCGGCCCGCGTGCGCACAAACACACTCGGGCTGAGCTGCCACCAATCGCCGGTCAACTGCGCCAGAGAATCCATCCAGACCAGCCAACTTAACGGGAACACGCGTTTAAGCAGCCCGATACGATAATGCGAGACGGTCAACTGGCGCTTTATTTGAAACCCCATGGTTTTTAACCAGGTCCGCACTGCTTTCGGCTGAAAGTCGAAATTCAACCTGGCAAATTCGACCGGCTCAGGGGAAAAAGGGCTCCAGGTCTGCTGGTGCAGCAGAAAGCGCAGGATAGCCTTCAGATTCTGTTTGTTGGCGTATTCCAGGATGAACACTGCCCCTGGCTGTAACGTTTGCCGCACCTGCTTGAGCGCCTGCGGGGCATCCGCCATGTGGTGCAGGGTGCGGATCATGGTGGCGGCGTCAAACAAACCGCCGGCAAACGGCAGGTGATAGATATCCGCCGCGACGTACACGTAGCGCTCGCTCTGCCCCAAACGCTGCTGCGCCAGCTCGAGCTGTGACCGCGAATAATCCACCAGCACCACCCGCTCAAAATTTTGGTAGCGGGGCGTGTTGCGCCCGGCGCCTGCGCCCAATTCCAGTAGCAAATGGCCGCTGGGCGGCAGCAGCCGGCGCAGCGCAATGGCTTCAACCGCGTCCTCGTAGGCGCGATCACCTCTTTCCCAGAAAGAGGTCTGGTAATCAGATCCTTCGTAATTACATACAGGGGGAGTCGACATAAGGTCACAAAATGCATCCGGGCAGGTTTGCCGGCGGCGCCCAGAATGGCCTCCTTACCGCTGCTTCCTCTCGGACCTGACGGGGTTCGGGGGATTCTGCCGCGCCGGTCCCGCCCGGACGCGCCCTAAGGATACCCCAGGTAAGGGGGGATGTCAACGTGCAGAAAGTTGATACTTAGACAAAAAAGCCCACTGAGGTAAAATAGAAAACGCCTTAACAATTTTTCACGATAGTGGATTCAATAAGCAAGTCGATTTAATTTTTTTTCGAAATTCAACAGGAGAAACTGATGCATACCATTAATCCTTCCAGCGGACTCGGCACCCTGGTAAACCACGTCGGCGAGGGCGTCGATCCGCTTCATTCTCAAACCATGCCCATTTACCAGACCTCGACCTTTGGTTTCGAAGATGCCGAAGTAGCCGCGTCTGTTTTTCGTGGTGAAAAACCAGGCTATATTTATACGCGCTTTGGCAACCCGAACCACCGCCAGCTCCTATTAAAATATGCGGCCCTGGAGGGGCTGGAACTGCTGCGCGCACGTCCGGACACTGCTCTGGAAGATATTGTGGATGGACAGGTGTTTTCATCTGGCATGTCAGCCATCACCACCTCCGTCCTGGCGCGGGTCAAGGGTGGAGATACCGTCATCGCCCAGGAAGCGCTTTACGGAGCGACGTATACATTTTTTAATGAAGTTGCACCCAGATATGGCATAAAGACGGTCTGGATCAAGGACCTTACAGGAGCGAAATTAGAAGCCGCCTTCCAAAAAAACCCTGGAGCTGCCCTCGTTTTTCTGGAAACTCCTACCAACCCCACCCTGGCAGTCGTCGATCTGGCCGAGGCGGCCGAGATCACCCACCAGCATCACGCCTGGTTGATGGTCGATAACACCTTTGCCACGCCCTATTGCCAGCGGCCTCTCAGCCTCGGCGCAGACGTCGTTGTCCATTCGACGACCAAGTATCTGGGTGGGCATGGCAATCTGATTGGTGGGGCTACCATCAGCCCACATCTTGATTACGTGCGCAAAGAATTATTCCCATTGATGAAGATCATGGGAGGCACTCCCAGCCCATTCGATGCCTGGTTAGCCATGCTTGGCTTGAAGACCTTTGAGCTGCGCATGGCGCGCCACGTCGAAAACGCCATGGCCGTCGCGCATTACCTGGAAAACCATACGAAAATTGAACGCGTGTATTACCCTGGCCTGCAAAGCCACCCCGGCCATACCATTGCCAGGCGGCAGATGACCTCTTTCAGTGGGATGCTGTCGTTCGAACTCAAAGGCGGCCTGGCAGCCGGCATCTCGATGATGAACCACGTACGCCTGGCCTCTCTGGCTCCAACCATGGGCAATATCGAAACGCTGATCATGCACCCCGCCAGCATGAGCCACGTGAGCGTCTCCCCAGAAGTCCGCCAGAGCATGGGCATCACGGATGG
>DAIQPZ010000116.1:4084-8297 GCA_036787065.1 Anaerolineaceae bacterium | reverse complement strand
TTGAGCGTGCTCATGGAAATTCCTAAAGACCCGAATTTTGAGTGTTTGCGGGTGCTCCGCACCCGCAAACACTCAAAATTCGGCAACTTTCTTCACATGCATAAGCAGTTACGAATTCATGTCACTCGTTTGTTGTATAATGAACCTGGCGATTTCATTTCACTTTGCCCACTCAAGAATTAACTTCAATTAAATAGATCCTTCCCCAAAATTTAGGGATTTCAACACATTGCAGCCATCAAAGGGGTTTTTTTATTATGATGATGCGGGTTCAATCTAATATTCGGATCGTCCAATTACTGGCTGTAATCATCATTAGCACAATAGGGGGATCATTCACGGCCTATGGCCAGGCGTTCACTTCCAAATCAAATGTCTGTGACGCTCCTCCCAATCCGATTGTGGCTGAAAATTGCAAACTCGGGACGGGAGACTGGCATCTCAAAAATGATTATAATGACATCGAGGGCTATGGTTCAGCGACAAGTATTAACCTGGGGGAATCGATTGATTTTTTTATTAATACTCGGGCTCCATCCTATGATCTGACGATTTACCGGAGTGGCTATTACGGAGGTTCGGGAGGCCGTCTGATGCAGGCAGCGAAAAACCTGCCTGGCCACGATCAGCCCGCGTGTCACGATGATCGCCAGACTGGCTTGACCAGTTGTAGTAACTGGTCTATATCCTATCATCTAATCATCCCCAATGATTGGGTTTCAGGCGTGTATCTTGTTAAGCTGGTACGACCCGACACCGGGGGTGAAAATTACATCCTCTTCGTCGTTCGCAATGACTCTCACCCATCAGATATCATTCTGCAATTAAGTACCAACACTTACGAGGCCTATAGCTTTTACGGTAACAAATGTTTTTACAGCTCAATCAGCCCCGATTACTGCCCGACGATCTCGGGAGCCCGGCGCGCCGTTAAAGTATCCTATGACCGTCCAGATATTTTGCCTTATTACTCACAAGATTCTTATTTTTGGACTGATTATCCCGTCGTCAATTGGCTGGAGGCACAGGGGTATGATATCGGCTATATCACAAACATGGATACTCACCGATATGGTAAGCCAGGCAGTCAAAACAAACTTTTGGATCACCGCCTTTTTCTCTCCGTGGGACACGACGAGTATTGGACACAGGAAATGCGTGATGCGGTTACTGCTGCGCGCGATTCAGGCGTCCATCTGGGTTTCTTTTCTTCCAATGTCAGCTATTGGCGCACCCGCATGGAACCTGATCCATGGAGTGGAAAACCCGACCGCGTGATTGTTTGTTATAAGACTGCCGAAAGCGGTTCCCCAGACCCAAGTGGTCAGGCAACCACCACCTGGCGCGATCCGCAGGGCGCAAATAACCCAGAAAATTCTTTATTGGGTGTGCAATACGTCGGCGATAATAATGTGATTTACTTCCCACTGCGCGTGACTGCCGAATTGGCAAAAGATCGAATTTACCGTAATACAGGCCTGCAAGACATGCCAACCGGGACTTATATCGATATTGGGAAGCACCTTATCGGTTGGGAATGGGATTCAGTGGTTGATAATGGCAAAACACCCAAAAATCTAACCGTTTTAGCCGTTTCACCTGTCTATGGCGAATTGTTACAGGATGCTGGAAGAAAATATTTACTCGGAAAAGCCAATGCGTATACAACGCGTTATACCGCTCCTAGTGGAGCGATCGTGTTTGCCAGCGGCACTAACCTGTGGGGTTGGGGGTTAGCGGTTTTTGAGCCAGATAGGCGTATACAGCAGATCACTTACAACCTGCTGGCTGATATGGGCATCCAGCCTGTTACGCCGATCGAGACACTTATATTAGATAATTCACCCGCCAACCCTTCTCCGCCTGAAGTGATTGATCACAGCATAGGCTATGATCCATGGATCGCCCTACCTATCGAGAAACGGATCAGGGTTTGGGCCGTCCCAGATTTTAAATTTTTGGTTGAAGACCTCCCTCGCAACGCCAATACGAGCGAATTCAAACCGCTGGAACCTGCTGGCAATCTATCCATCAAAGAACTAAAAGTTAATCAGATTACTTTTGATTCAGCCGTCTTGTCCTGGACAACAAATCGACCTGCAAATGGTCAGGCCTGGGTGTCCCTGACACCTGGAATCATGGATTGGAGCCTCGCGGGGAAAAGCATGTTGGCAAGACCTGTGACGGCGATGGTTGCTTATGAGGCGATTAACCAGGCCCATGCCCTATTCGTCAGCGATCTTCTACCGGATACGGTTTATTATTTTCAAACTATCTCAATGGAACCCAGTGGGAAAGTTGCTATTTCAGAAGAACAAAGTTTTCGCACCCTTTCGGGAGGGCCTTTGCTGATGCAGGTTAAGAACAGTCTCAGGCCTCTTTACCGCCAGGTGATTTGCCTTTATGCGTCATATAAGGGCCTGTTCTTCGGATTGGGATCTGTTTTGATGTTTGCTGTTTTGTTTGCCGGGTGGAAGGGACTTAAAGACAGGAAGTAATTTTTTCTATAGGGTAGATGGCTATTGTAGCCGCAAACACCCAGTTTTAATGTTTATACCCAAGTCAGGTCATAAAATATACACGGAACGCAGTACAATGTTTTTATAAACGAACGTAAAGCCTTCTTTCTTTGCAGACAAATCGATCAGGGCTGGGCTATTCAGTACCAGTCTAAAGGAGTGATAAAACGATGACCACTGTACGTGATTTGTTAAAAATAAAAGGAAATGAGGTCTGGACCATCCCCCCGGCTACATCTGTGCTTGATACCCTGAAATTCATGGCGAAAAAAGATGTAGGAGCACTTCTCGTTCTAGATGCAAATGAGATTGTGGGAGTGATTTCTGAAAGAGATTTTGTCCGATCGATTGCTCAAACTGAACTGTGCCTATTGGACGCGTTGGTTCAAGATTACATGACAAAGGATGTACACACAGTCGGTCTTGACCAAACTATCGAAGAATGTATGCAATTGATGACCCACAAAAGGATCCGCCACCTTCCTGTCGTCGAGAATCATACGCTGGTCGGCTTGATTTCCATCGGCGATGTGGTTAAAGAGATGATATCCAGCAAAGAATCAATAATCAATAGTCTCGAGAACTACATTGAAGGGCGAGGTTACGGTCAATAAGACCCACTTCTAAGTCGCAAAACCGGTGTTTATTCGTCGGGGATTTCGTCGGTATCTTCATCCCCATCGAACTCATTGAGCAACTGGCCAATATTCTTTTCCCACACATCATCCAGGGGGCTGAAAGGAACTTCATTGAAATTGTCTGACAACTGTTGCAAATAGGCACGGACGCCCAATTGGGGTTTATTTTTCTCCAGGTCGTTGATTTTCGACTCGATCTCCTCAACCAGGCGGCGGTTCTTTTTCTCCAGGTCAGACAGGTCAAATCCTGTTTTGAGCATGTAATTAATCCGCCGCATAACGCCGAGCCAGGCGATCGTATCGTTTTCAATGCGGATAGCGCTGTCTGGCTGAGAATCATCCGAAAAATCGTAGTGGGGGACAAAAGCATACAGACCGACATACTCAATGCCCCGGTCACCCGCGCGCCGGCATAGAAACGAGCCAATACTTGCCCCACCCTGGTAATCGGATAGGGTCACCGACAGGTTTTCCAGCTCCGCTTTAAGTTCTGGTTTGCTGAAGTTACTGGTCACAATTCGATCTTTATCGTACGGCACTTCACCATATATGCCCCCCAGGCCAATGATCCTTTTCACCCGCAGCGCCTGGGCCACATCCAGCAGGGCGGCGATATAACGTTCAACGTCCAGGTGAGGCTCATCACCGATGAAAATGACCACCCCGCGTTGTTTGTCCCCGGTGTAAAATAATTCGTTTTGCCGAGTTTCCAGAAATTCAGGGTATCCCTGTTTAAACCGGACTAAGGGTCGCATCAAGTCGTGGGTACCAGGTACTTGAAAGATGTAAAAACCGTCTGGATTGATCTGGCCGATTTGTGCTGCTTTCGTTTGCTGGATCAGGTAGAGGGGCAGGCCTGAAGAAACCGAACCTGCGTCGGCCCACTGTCGCCAGCCCGCAATCATATAGACCTCATCCGCTTCCGGTTTTTTTAATAACGTGTAATCTTCTTTCATGGTTTATTTCTCACCTCTCCAGGATAAATCGCTTCTTCGGTGGAGAAATCCTTTACCTTATTGATCCATTTTGCGTAACTACTCAGCCTTGGGGTGAAAA
>DAIQPZ010000116.1:0-3984 GCA_036787065.1 Anaerolineaceae bacterium | reverse complement strand
CATTTTGTTTAAGTATATCATGCGTGAAAAGAGCTGGTGAAGCAAGGGATCAATTGACAGTCTGCTTGAGAGTATCCGCAACTTAGCTGCCCACACATCCTATGTCACTTGAGTTGAGAGGGAATGCAGCCACTGGATAGTTTCGCTGACCCTGGCGCTCCCAAATACCAGCGACCCGGGCACGATGCCATCCGCCCCGGCAGCGCGCAAACCAGCAACCGTGTGCTGGCGGATCCCACCATCCGCAAAAATCTTCACCCTTCCGGAATAGCCATGCGAATCGATCAACTGCCGCATGGTTCGGATGCGCTGAATAGCCTGGGGCGCCAAACCCTGGCCTTTAATGCCCAGGGGCGTACCCATCATCAAAACCAGATCAACGATTTCCAGGTAGGGAATAGCCTCTTCGGGCTCGACCTCAAGGCTTAAAGCGATCCCCGCCGATTTTCCCGCACGCCGGATAAGCTCTATAGCAGCCCTCCCCAGCGTTCCATTCTCGATATGCACGGTGATCAGGTCCGCCCCGGCTGCCAGGAATGGCTCAACCAGACCTTCGGGATGATCGGCCATCAGGTGAACATGGAAAGGATGGGCCGTTAATGGTCGCAAGGCCGCGACCAGATCAGGAAAGAAGAGCAAGCCAGGGACAAAATGGTCATCCGAAACATCGAGATGATATAAATCTGGGTAAGTATCGATGCGCTGGATGTCTTCACCCAGAGCATTCAGTCTGGCAGACCAGAGGGACAAATCAATCAGCAGGCGATCGCCAGGAAGGTGATTCCAAATCGTCATAATTTTCCTTTTCTACTCAGGAGTGTGGATAAGGTTCGGCGCCTTTCTTGACATGGCTGAGCAATGATCTTTGACCTATTATAGCAAGCCTGCGTCGCATCCCGTATATAGGATGGTTCCTTAACCGCATGTCGAGATATAATATTGTAGTAACTTCTCAGGCTCGCGTGAAAAAGACCCGAATTTGAGATGAAGGCGCTTACTTGGTAAGGGCAAAACACCTCAAATTCGGCAACTTTCACCCCTATATTTTATTACCGGAGGAAATCAATGGAACCAAATAAGGCCCAGTCAACCGTGCGGATGACTGCCGGAAAATACAAAGGCATCAATGCTATATCAAATGAGCGCGGTGTTATCGCTGCATTGGCGATGGACCAACGCGGTTCACTGAAGAAGGCGCTGGCCAGCGCCTTTGCTAAAACGCCGGACGACGCCATGATGTCGGAATTCAAAACCCTGGTGACCGAAACTCTATCAGTTTACGCCAGCGCCATCCTGCTCGACCCCGAATACGGCCTGGAAGCGGTAAAACATCGTGCCACGCATTCCGGGGTTTTACTGGCTTACGAACAATCCGGTTATGACACCACCCATAAAGGTCGTTTTCCGGATGTCATGCCCAATTGGTCCGTCCAGCGCCTGGTCGCTGCCGGCGCACAGGGGATTAAAGTCGTCTTGTATTACGACCCGGATGATGACAGCGCCATCAATACCATCAAGCATGCCTTCACCGAGCGCATTGGCGCGGAATGCCGCGACAGCGACGTGCCATTTTTCCTTGAGCCGATCAGTTATGACGACCGCATCGGCGATGAAAAAGGGGTGGCATTTGCGCGGGTAAAACCAGCTAAAGTGCAAAAGACCATGCAAGAATTTTCTAAGCCCGTTTATGGGGTCGATATCCTAAAAGTGGAAGTGCCCGTCAATATGCGCTACGTCGAAGGGGCATCGGCCAACAAAGACGCCCAGGTGGTTTACAGCCGCGCAGAAGCTAAAGACCATTTCCGCGCCGCTGCCAGCGCGGCTCGCCGGCCTTTCATATACCTCAGCGCGGGTGTCACTGACACTGTTTTCCGCGAGACACTTGATTTGGCCGCTGAAGCAGGCACACCTTTCTCGGGCGTGTTATGTGGACGGGCGACCTGGCAAGACGGCATCCCAGAATATGCTCGCGGCGGCGCCGGCGCTCTGCGCGCCTGGTTGAAAGATCGCGGAAAACAGAATATCCAGGCGCTCAACGATGTGCTTAAGACTGCCGCAAAACCCTGGTGGGATTTTTACGGGGGGAAAGATCAGATCCAGGTTATCGAGCGCTGACCAGTCCTGTTAACCGCATGGGGGAACCCGACAGACGGGTATCCCCCATGAATCACCCTTGATTCTCATGGCTATCTGGTCCATAATAGAACATATATTCTACTATGGACCCCCCGATGCGACTTAAAGCAAACCCATTCCCCTTCTTCTCTACCGAACCGATCTGTCACAGGGTGCTCGCATGACCCTGGTCATCTTTCTGGGTCCAAGCCAGCGCCTGACCATCTTTGAGGACCCCGCTCCGCCAGCGCGGTTAGCCGCGCAGATCAATGCCGGCAAAATGACTCTGGCCTATCTCAGCCTGAAATCAGGCCAGGCTAATCTGATCCCGAGCCCCTGCCCAAGCATCCTGGCCCGCCAGATTGGTGATTACGTGGTGGTATCCGACCCAGCCGCTTTTAATGAAAGGCAAACGCGCCAGATCCTGTCCGCCGCCCGGCTCTCGCCGCGCGAACGCCAGGTTCTAAGAAGCCTCGCCAACGGCGCTACCACACAGCAAATTGCCCTCGAACTGCACATCAAGGAACGCACGGTTCGCGCTTATACCAACCAGCTCAAAAACCGCCTTGAAGCTCAGAACCTGGCCCAATTGGTCGGTCGCGCTGTGATGATGGGTATAATATAAATTATATCGATCCCGATTCGCAAATACTGGAACTTGTTGGTTAAATAGTTGCGACACCAAAGGGGTCAGGTTATTTTGTTGGCTTTTCTCCTGCTCACCAGCATCGGCTTGCAGTTGATCAACCCGCAAATCATGCGCAGCTTCATCGATATCGCCCAAAACCGGGGTCGCAGGATTATTACCTGTGCCACCCACTGGTCAACACCGCCAACCTGGCTCTGACCAAGGCCGATCTGCTGCGTTTTTGCGAGATCACCGGCGCCTGCCCGAGTCGATCGAGATGCCAGACCGATAAAATGCGGCATAAAAATCACCCTCTATGTTAAACTAGGGGTTCCATCCATCCACAGGAGACAATTATGACACCCGATACAATCCTACCCCGCGCCGAATACCCACGCCCGACGTTCGTCCGCTCTGACTGGCTCAACCTGAACGGCCAGTGGGCGTTCGAGATCGATGCCGGAGACAGTGGTTTCGAACGCGGTCTCGTCCAACGCGAGTTAAAAGACACCATCCTGGTTCCCTATTGCCCCGAATCGACCCTATCCGGCCTGGGTTACACCGATTTTATGAACGCGGTGTGGTACCGGCGTAAGATCACCATCCCGGCGAGTTGGGCCGGGCGCCACCCGCTGCTGCACTTCCAGGCAGTGGATTACGACGCCACAATCTGGGTCAATGGGGCCGAGGTCGGCCGCCACCGCGGTGGTTTTACCCCGATCACCGTCGACCTCAAGGGGATTGCCCACGCCGGTAAGCCGATCACCATCGTCGTGCGCGCGCGCGACGATCACCGCGCTCCCAAACCACGCGGTAAACAATCCAGCCTGTATGGCAACCACGGGTGTGAATATATCCGCACCACCGGCATCTGGCAAACCGTCTGGATGGAACCCGTCGCGGATGTTTCTCTGCTGCGCCCGCGCATCACCCCCGACCTGGCGAACCAGCGCTTCCTGCTGCAGCAGCCTATCTCGGGCCGCCAGCCCGGTTTAGTGTTAAAAGCGACCCTGTCAGATGAAGATGGGGCGGTCTGCACTGCCTCATGCCGTGCCGACCAGGACCTGGCCCCGGTGCTCGATCTGCCCATCCCCGCCGACCGCTACCACCTGTGGGAGCCCGGCAGCCCCAACCTGTACGACCTGGAGATCTCGCTGGTAGACGCGGATGGTCAAGTGGTCGACCAGGCCGCCAGCTATGCCGGCCTGCGCAGCGTCACCATCGAGGGCCAGCAGGTCAAA
>DAIQPZ010000115.1:0-8312 GCA_036787065.1 Anaerolineaceae bacterium | reverse complement strand
CGCAATTACCTCAAATTCGGACCACTTTCTTCTCATGCCTGAGTAGTTACGATTTCAAATTATATGCCAAAATGGATATTATGCGGTCCATAATATAAGGGGACATCGATTGTTAACCGAACATCGAACCTGGATATCGGCATGTTAATCCTCGCGTATGGGGGCGGCGGGCACGAAAATGCTGGGACCTGCCAGGTGGATAATGAAAAGGCCGAGACCATCAAGCAGGAATTGATCCAGAGAATAAGCCAATAAACAAGGCGCAGCCTGGGTTGTCTGCCAGGCTGCGCCTATTCAATCAATACTTAAGCATTGACCTGAAAGATCGCGCTCACTGGGATGGGCGCGCCCAGGGTCTTGCCGCGCGCAGATGGCGAGCATCCACCGATGGTGACGCGGAACTGGCCCGGCTCCAAAACCTGTTCACCCAGATCGTTAATCATCAGCATAGCTTCGGGCTGGATGGTATAAGCCACCTCGCGACTTTCACCCGGCTTAAGATGGATGCGTAGAAAACCGATCAGGGTATGGAAGGGGACTTCCACAGAGGCTTCCAGGTCGCTCAGGTAGATTTGGGCGACTTCATCGGCTTCGACCAAACCCTGGTTGGTGAGGGTGAAATGCAGAGGCAGGCCTTCACCGGGGGCAATGGTTTCATGAGCCAGCTTTAAATTTGAATAAGCAAAATGGGTATAACTCAACCCAAAACCAAACGGGTAAAGCGGTTCCGCCGTGGCGTAGCGGTAGGTGCGACCGGTCATGCGGTAATCTTCGAAGGGCGGGAGCTGGTCGATTGACCTGGGGAAGGTAAGAGGCAGCTTGCCAGACGGGACGGCTTTGCCGAACAGCAGGTCTGCCACTGCTTTTCCGCCAGCTTCACCGGGATACCAGATGAAGACGATAGCCTCCATTAGATCTTCCAGTTCGCCCAAGGCGATGGGGCTGCCCCCGGTGAGCACAAGGACGACCTTAGCTCCTTGAGCGGCCAGGCTCTTCAGGTAATCCACCTGGTTTTTAGGTAGGTCAATTTCGCTCCGGTCGCCGTTCTGGGTCGACAATACTGCCTCGCCCTCTTCGCCTTCGAGCATGTTGGATAAACCCATGCAGGCAATGGTCAGGTCGGCTGCGCCGGCTTCGTAGACGGACCAGTTGGTGACATCGGCGCCGGGCTGCGCCAACAGGCAGCCGGGACGGTAATCAATGCGCAGCCCTTCGGGCGCGGCTCCGATGATCCCTTCCAACAGGGTGGTGAGCGATTCACTCACACCGTAATAATTTCCCAACAGCGGATCCAGGCTGGCCGCGGTGGGTCCAACAATGATCAGGCTGTGCACTTTATCCCCAATCGGCAACACGTCGTTCCGGTTCTTGAGCAGCACGACTGATTTCTGAGCGGCTTCATAAGCCAGTTGTTGGTGATCGGGGCTGTGGATAGCGCTAACAGGGATGGTCGTATAGGGCACCTGAGATGGCGGGTCAAACATGCCAAGTTTAAAGCGCGTGCCCACCGTACGGGCCAGTGAGCAGTCGATGTCGGCTTCGCTGATCAGGCCGCGCTCGATGGCTTCTTCGAGGAGATCATAGGTGCCGCAGCTAATATCGCAGCCGGCTTTTAAAGCCAGAATGGCGGTCCCCATGGCATCCTGGGTCACTTTATGATGGGCATGAATGTCGTTCAATGCGCCGCAGTCCGAAACGACGTGCCCCTGGAAGCCCCATTGTTTGCGCAGCGTCTCAACCAACAGGAGCTGGCTGGCGCAGCAGGGTTCATCGTTGGTGCGGTTATATGCACCCATCACGATCTCCACTTTGGCCTGGGTGACCAGCTTCTTGAAGGCAGGCAGGTAGGTGGTATTCAAATCGCGTTTGGATACCACCGCGTTGAAGGTGTGGCGGTCCTTTTCCGGCCCACTGTGCACGGCGAAATGTTTGGCGCAGGCCGCCACTTTGAGATAAACCGGGTGATCGCCTTGCATACCCCGGACGAAGGCCGATCCCATTTCGCCGGTCAGATAGGGGTCCTCACCCCAGGTCTCCTGACCACGGCCCCAGCGCGGGTCGCGGAAAATGTTGATGTTGGGCGACCAGAAGGTGAGCCCCTGGTAAATGCTGGTATAGCCATTGCGGCGCATCGCTTCGTGGTGTTTGGCGCGGGCTTCTTCGCTGATCGATGAGGCCACTTTTTGGATCATTTCGCGATCCCAGGTGGCTGCCATGCCGATAGCCTGAGGATAAACGGTTGCACGGCCATTGCGCGCCACGCCATGCAGACCTTCGCTCCAGAAATTGTAAGCGGGAATGCCCAGGCGCGGGATAGCCGGCGCCTCGTGGGTCATCTGGCTGACCTTTTCTCGAAGGGTCAAGCGGGAGATCAGATCCGTTACCCGTTCTGTCAGCGGGAGGGAGGTATCGAGGTAAACTGGCTTTTGACTAATTGGGTCGGATGGCATGTGCTGATTCCTCCGTGAAAGGTGAGTGGATGGACACCTTCAGTTTATATCACTTTTTTGCTTTATTGAAGCAAAAAAGGATTATTGCTCAGACCTATGTTACAAAATAGGACGTCATTCTCTCAGTCTGGCGTGGAAAAGCGGTTGGGGGTAAAATGGGCCTGGCATGGTTCCAGGTGTCTTTGGCGCCAGGTGTCTTTGACGGCGCCAAAGGGTTGCGGGACCGTGCTTTTATTTTCGATACTCATCTTATTTTCGGGAGTGGTATTTTGGCAGCCCATCCACTGTTTGTAACTTTGAAAAAGCTCAAGGGTAATGCGCGTGGGTGCGTATACACCGAACCTTTGTGGGGTATTCCATTCAATCTGTATGCCCCCTATATATCCGTTTATATGGTAGCGCTTGGGTTGAACGATGCTCAAATTGGGCTGATCGTCAGTATTGGGCTGGCTTTCCAGATTGTCGCCGCGCTGTTTAGCGGGGTGATTACGGATAAACTTGGGCGCAGGAAGACTACCTTAATATTTGACACAATTTCTTGGAGCGGCGCTGTCTTAATCTGGACCATTTCCCAGAACTTTAATTATTTTCTGGTGGCGGCGGTCATTAACAGTATGTGGCGGATCACCATGAACTCATGGACTTGTCTGTTAGTGGAAGATACCGATCCGGCCCTATTGGTCGATATCTATGCCTGGATCTATATTTCTGGTCTGGTCGCCGCATTTTTTGCCCCAATCGCTGGTCTGTTGATTGGGATTTTTTCCCTGGTGCCGACCATGCGCGGGCTTTATCTGCTGGCCCTGATTATGATGACCGCGAAGTTTATTCTGACCAACCTCTATACAACTGAAACCAAAGTGGGTCTAACACGCATTGGGGAAACGAAACACCAGCCTGTCCTTTCGGTCCTGGTTGAATATAAGGATCTATTCAGGCAGCTTTTAAAAACTCCGGCTACCCTTTATCTCATGGGCATCATGTTGATCAGCGGTATCACAAATACGATTAACAATACTTTTTGGGCGATCTATGTAACACAGCGTTTACAAATTCCCGCGCAATTTATCAGTATTTATCCTTTTGTGCGCTCGATGCTCATGCTGGTATTTTTCTTTGTGGTCCTGCCGCGCATCCGCTCGCTGCCTTTTAAAAAGCCAATGCTGATCGGTATATTGGGCTTTATGGCCAGCCAGGTGGTCTTGATCCTCGTCCCTGAAAAAAGCATAGGATTGTTGTTGATCAGCACCGTACTGGAAGCCTGCGGAATGGCGGTGCTTAATCCTCAGATCGATAAGCTCATGGTGTTATCAGTCGATTCGAAAGAACGTGCGCGTATTAATTCAATCCTTTATATGGTTGTCATAATTGCCCTTACCCCCTTCGGTTGGATTGGAGGATCGCTATCCGAGCTTAACCGGACTTACCCATTCATGCTTAACATTGCCTTGTTCGCGATAGGTGCGGTGCTGGTCTTTTTTGCGGCGCGTTCGGCGGAGGCGAAAGCCAGGTCGGATGCGCTGGAGAGCGCTGCCAGCCTTTCTTAACCCACGCTTAACCTTAAAAAAACAAAATGCCTATTGACTTTTGTTTGGGAAGTCGTATAATTATTAGAATATAATTTGATGCGGACATACTTGTATAGACATGCATAACACTTACTCTTTGTTTATTCTCTCCCTTATTGTGGTTCTCGCAATTGAGAACCTTTTTCCACTTGGGCGGTTGAGCAGAGAGAAAAAAATGATATAAAGAATAAAAACAGTAGATAAGAAAAACATATCGAGAAACCGCCCAAAGCCAAGGGCGGTTTTTTTTATCAATTTTATATGGAGGTGCTTCGTGCGATCGGATCAGATCAAGAGTGGTTTTGAACATGCTCCTCACCGTGCTTTGCTCAAGGCAACGGGCGTTACGGATGCAGATATGGGCAAACCGTTTATCGCGGTGGTTAATTCTTATGTGGATATCATCCCCGGGCATGTTCATCTGCAGTCATTTGGTAAGCTGGTTAAGGATGCTGTCCGAGCCGCCGGCGGGGTGCCTTTTGAATTCAACACGATTGGCGTGGATGATGGCATCGCCATGGGCCATATCGGGATGAAGTACTCCTTACCTTCCAGAGAATTGATCGCGGATTCGATCGAGACTATGATCGAAGCCCATCGTTTTGACGGCATGGTGTGTATCCCAAATTGTGACAAAATTGTTCCTGGTATGCTGATGGCGGCGATGCGTGTTAACATCCCCGCCATTTTTGTTTCTGGGGGTCCAATGGCCGCTGGCCGGACGCCAGACGGCGAGGTCATCGACCTGATCTCGGTCTTTGAGGCGGTGGGGGCTTACCAGAGTGGAAAAATTGATGCCAAACGGTTGAAAGTCTTTGAAGATTACGCCTGCCCATCGTGTGGTTCTTGCTCGGGGATGTTTACCGCAAACAGTATGAACTGTTTGATGGAAGCGCTGGGGATTGCCCTGCCCTATAATGGCTCAGCGTTGGCGCAAACGCCCGAGCGCGAGGGCCTGGCCAAACGGGCCGCCACATTGATCCTGGATCTGGTGGAGAAGCAAATCACCCCGCGCATGATTGTGACCGCCGAAGCCCTGGATGACGCTTTCGCCTTGGATATGGCTATGGGCGGTTCGACGAATACCGTGCTGCACGGGCTGGCTATCGCGCACGAAGCCGGCATCGATTATCCCCTGGAACGGATCAACCGGATATCAAAAAGAACGCCACATTTGTGCAAGGTGAGCCCATCGGGTAAATGGCATATGGAAGATGTTCACCGCGCGGGCGGGGTGCCGGCTATTTTGAGTGAGCTGGATGCATCCGGCGTTCATCTGAACCTCGATCGCATTACCGTAACGGGTAAGAATTTACGCCAATCCATCGCGGGGGCTGAGATCAAAGATAGTGAAGTGATCCACCATACAGCCAACGCTCACTCGCAATCCGGTGGTTTGGCCATCCTGTTTGGAAACCTGGCCCCCAAAGGTTCCGTGGTCAAAACCGGCGGCGTCAGCGCGGTGATGCACCAGTTTAGTGGCAGGGCACGCATCTATGAATCACAAGAAGACGCCATGGCTGGCATCCTGGCGTCACAGGTACAGCCGAACGAAGTGGTCGTCATCCGTTATGAAGGGCCGCGCGGCGGGCCGGGGATGCAGGAAATGCTCAGTCCAACCAGCGCCATTATGGGGATGGGCCTGGGCGATCGGGTCGCGTTGATTACCGACGGGCGGTTCTCGGGTGGTACGCGCGGCGCATGCATCGGCCATATTTCCCCGGAAGCCGCCGCGGGTGGGCCGATCGCCGCATTACAACCCGGGGATATGATTGATATTGACCTGGATCAGCGCACATTGAATGTGCGTTTATCGGATGCTGAAATTAAACAACGGCTGGCGGTACTCCCGCCCTTCCAGCAGAAAATCAAATCGAAATGGTTACGCCGCTATTCACATTTTGTGACCAGCGCGGATACCGGTGCAGTATTAGGTGAAACGGAGGTCTGATGAAAATTAATGGTGCTCATATCGTATGGGAATGTTTACGTAAAGAAGGGGTCAAACTGGTCTTCGGTTTCCCTGGCGGCGCAACTCTGCCCATTTATGATGCGATGCTGGATTTCCCCGACATCCATCATGTGCTGACCCGCCACGAACAGGGTGCGTCTCACATGGCAGATGGTTTTGCCCGGGCTGGCGGCCAGGTGGGCGTGTGTATGGCCACTTCTGGCCCTGGGGCCACCAACCTGGTGACCGGCATCGCCACCGCTATGATGGACTCCTCTCCGATGGTGGCCATCACCGGTCAGGTGGTGAGCAAGCTGATCGGCTACGACGCCTTCCAGGAAACCGACGTCACCGGCATCACCCTTCCGATTACCAAGCATAATTACCTGGTGACGGATGTGCATGAGCTGACCGAAGTGATACGGGAGGCATTTTATATTGCCCGCACCGGTCGGCCCGGTCCAGTGCTGGTGGATATTGCCAAAGATGTGCAGCAGACCTTCATCGATTGGGAATATGACAACACACCCATCCATTTGCGCGGCTACCGGCCCGATCTAAGCCCGCTTCCTAAAGATTTCCAGCAAGCGGTCGATATGATTAATGAGGCCAAACGCCCGGTCATCCTGGCCGGTCAGGGCGTCATGCTCAGCGGTGCGATGGCCGAGCTGAATGAATTTGCTAATAAGACACACACGCCCGTGGCCATGACTTTACTCGGCCTGGGCGGTTTCCCGGCCAGCCATCCAATGAACCTGGGTATGATGGGTATGCACGGTGAAGCCTGGGTGAATAACACTATCCAGGAATCCGACCTGATCCTGGCCTTTGGTATGCGCTTCGACGATCGGGTCACCGGCAATTTGAAGACTTATGCGGTCCATGCCAAGAAGATCCACGCCGATATCGATCCTTCCGAGATCAATAAAAACGTGCGGGTCGACCAGGCGCTGATCGGCGATCTGCGTTCCACTTTGCTGACCTTGCTCAAATACGTCGAGCCGCGCGATCACGCCGAATGGATCGACCACATCACGGAAATGAAAGGCGACAGCGCGGTACGCGATATTATGAACCTGCCGGATAACAACCACCTGTATGCCGCCCATGTGATTAACGATTTGTGGCGCTGCACGCAGGGAAATGCACTGGTGGTTACGGATGTGGGCCAGCACCAGATGTGGTCAGCCCAATATTACAAGCAAAATAATCCTGGCGGTTTTATCACTTCGGGGGGTTTGGGCACCATGGGTTTTGGTTTGCCAGCCGCGATTGGCGCGAAGTTCGCCAAACCGGAAGCGAATGTCTGGGCGATTGTGGGCGATGGCGGGATCCAGATGACCCAGGCCGAGCTATCTACCGCTGCCCAGGAAGGGATCAAGGTCAATGTGGCCATCATCAATAATGGCTTTTTGGGAATGGTGCGCCAGTGGCAGGAATTTTTCTATGAAAAGCGCTACGCCGCCACACCCTTAAAGAGCCCGGATTTTGTCAAAATTGCCGAAGCGCACGGTCTGACTGGTTTGCGTGTGACCCAGCGGTCTGAAATCGAGGCGGCCATCTACAAGGCAGAGGAGACAGAAGGGACCGTGGTGGTCGATTTCCGGGTTGAACAGGAAGACAGCGTCTATCCAATGGTGCCGTCTGGCGCAGACCTGCACGCGATGATCCGCCGGCCGATGCCTAACCCGATTGCTGAGACCCCCGAAGATACGATTTAGGAGTGTTCTTATGTACCATACTTTAGCTGTTTTAGTTGAAGATAAACCGGGTGTGCTGAACCGGGTGGCTTCGTTGTTTCGCCGGCGCCAATTCAATATCGAGTCGCTCGCGGTGGGGCACACCGATCAATCTGGCATCTCTCGCATGACGATTGTGACCGAGTGCAGCGATATTGAGATTGAACGAGTGATCGCCTATTTATATAAACTGGTCAACGTCCTCCAGGTCAACGATCTGACCCACGTGGCGAACGTGACGCGCGATCTGGCGATGATCAAAGTCAATGCCAGCATCGAGAGCCGCACGCACATCATGCAGATTGTGGATGTTTTTAGGGCGCGCATTGTCGATGTGACCAGCAGTTCATTCATCATCGAAATCACGGGTGATGAGGAAAAAATTGAGGGCTTTATTGAGAATCTGCGCCCGTTTGGTATTATTGAAATGGGGCGTACTGGAATTGTCGCAATGGCCCGCGGGGCTGTGTCGCAGGCGGCCCCCAATGGAAATGGAAATGGTTACAAGCGCCCGGTTCCAGCGCAGATGAATTAAATCAGAAAACAAATTGTAACTGCTCAGCCATGAGGGGAAAGTTGCCGAATTTGAGGTGTATGCGGGTGC
>DAIQPZ010000114.1:0-8354 GCA_036787065.1 Anaerolineaceae bacterium | reverse complement strand
AAAGCCTCCGGGGGTTCAGGATGACAGAATAGTGGCCCCAAGCCTCCGGGGGTTCCAGGATGACAGAAGGGTGGCCTCAAGCCTCCGGGGGTTCAGGATAACAGAAGGGTGGCGCAAATGCCTACAGGGCTTCCAGGATGACAGATGGGTGGGGCAAAAGCCTCCGGGGGTTCCTCTTTATTCTCTTCGTACTTACAATCGTTCTGCGGGTCAGCTTCATGGTAAACTTTATCTGCTGGCCATCGTGAATGTAAGCGCCAGCCTGTATTTTGTCACCAGGAGGGCTCGATCGATGTCTGAAAAACCCAAATATCCATATGACTTTATCGGCGAAGTCTTGATCACGCCGGAACAGATCGAAAAGCGCGTCTCTGAAATCGGCAGCCAGATCACCCAGGATTACAAGGATTCGGAAAAACTGCTGCTCCTTGGCCTGCTGCGCGGCAGCGTCATGTTCGTTACCGACCTGATGCGCAAGATCCAACGGCCCTTGACCATGGATTTTATGTCGGTCTCTTCATATGCGGGCTCCGTTTCTACCGGCTTCATCCGCATTGACTCGGACCACAAAACCAACATCAACGGTTGGGACGTCATTTTGATTGACGACATCATCGACTCGGGTTACACCATCTACACCATCCGCAAGCTGCTCCTCGACCGCCGGCCAAAATCCCTCAAAGTCTGCGCGCTGCTGGATAAAGTGGCCAAGCATAAGGTTGAAATCACTATCGACTACTGCGGATTTGAAATCCCCGATGATTTTGTCGTGGGCTACGGCCTGGATATCGACGAAAAGGGGCGCAACCTGCCCTATATAGCCTCGGTGGATTTGACCAAATACAAGGCTTAACCTGGAAGGAGGATCGATGAAATTCAACCAGACGAGCGCTGAAATTTTTATACCCGACGGCCACCCTACTGACCAGGCCCTTACACGCACGACCCACCTGGCCATCAGTGCACACCAGGATGACCTTGAAATCATGGCGGCCGCGCCCATCATCGAATGCTACCAGCGCGAAGATCGCTGGTTCACCGGCGTGGTGGTGACGGACGGCCGCGGATCCCCCCGCGCGAACCTTTATTATGCCTACGACGACGAAGCCATGCATGCTGTGCGCATCAAAGAGCAGAAGAAGGCCGCCGTCATCGGTGAATACGCCGCCCAGATACTATTGGATTATCCCAGCCAGTTGGTTAAAGACAGCGCCTACCTCCAGCCCATCGAAGATATCACCTCGGTGCTGCTCGCCACCCAGCCTCAATATGTCTATACGCACAACATGGCAGATAAACACGACACCCACGTCGCTGTCGCTTTGCGCACCCTCGCCGCCATCCGCGGCTTGCCCGCCGCCGACCGCCCGTTGAAACTGTATGGCTGCGAAGCCTGGCGAAGCCTGGATTGGCTGGTAGACAACGATAAGATACTGCTAGACCTTTCTGAGCACGAGAACTTGCAGGCCGCCCTATTGGGCGTCTTCGATTCCCAGATCAGCGGGGGCAAACGCTACGACCTGGCCTCCCTGGGCCGCCGGCGCGCCAATGCCACCTACCTGGACCCCCACAGTGTGGACGACTCCAACGGCCTGCTCTACGCTATGGACTTGACCCCGCTCATCGAAGACCCTGCCCTTGATGTAGCGACCTTTGTGGATTCCGTCATTCAGCGTTTCGCCGGCGATGTACGCGACAGGTTGAGCAAATATATTTAATTACAAATCAATACCATTGACAAGCATGCTTTTTCTTGATAGGATTGCGTTGGTTAAACAGGAATAAAAATTATGACGCCTCTGACTGAATTGAGCTTACGACGAAAGCCCTCGTTCTCGGCCCACCCCTTGGGAAGTTAGGCTTGCCTGTTCGTCGCAGCGTACAACAGACCTGTGCAAATTGATGGTACAAGCCCTCCCACTGGAGGGCTTTTTTATTACCATCCATGGTACTTCATAGGCTGCATGTGAAATTAAACCGAATTTGAGATGTTTGTGGGTGTTTCGCACCCGCAAACATCTCAAATTCGGAGACTTTCAACTCATGGCTTAGAAATTACCCTTTCACTTTTTTTGGTAAGGAGAAAAATCATGTCGACCCAACCATCCGCGCTCTGCCCTGAATGCGACGCCGAAATCGAACTTCTGGGTGTTGTTAAAGGCGAAATCGTGGTTTGCCCTGATTGCGGGGTGGACCTTGAGGTAACCAACCTTGAACCCCTGACCCTTGAACTCGCCCCGATGGAAGAAGAGGATTGGGGCGAATAAGAACCGGCCTTCTTAGGCCGGTACCCCGGAGGTAAAAAATATGACCTTAGGTGTTTTATATTCACGCGTGCGCGTTGAAGAAAAATGGTTGTTCGAAGATCTGGATCGCCGCGCCATCCCATACGAAAAAATCGACGATCGGGACGCTACTTTCGACCTGACCGATCCCGCTCCATGGTTGAAATATGACGTAATTTTGGAACGCTGCATCTCTTATGTCCGCGGTTTATACGGTACCCAGCTCTTGAACAGTTGGGGAATCCCAACCGTCAATATGGCGCACGTCGCGGCCACCTGTGGGGATAAGGTGGTCACTTCGGCCGCTCTGAGCAAAGCCGGCGTCCCACAACCGCGCATAAAAGTTGCCTTTACCCCCGAATCAGCCCTGTTGGCGATCGAAGAGTTGGGCTACCCGGTGGTGCTCAAACCGGCTGTCGGATCCTGGGGGCGCTTGCTCTCAAAAATCAACGACCGCGACGCGGCTGAAGCTATTCTCGAACATAAAGACACTCTCGGGTCATACCAGCACTCCATTTTTTACATTCAGGAGTACATTACCAAACCCGGGCGCGACATCCGCGCGTTTGTGATCGGCGACCAGACCATTTGTGCCATCTACCGCTCCTCTCAGCATTGGATCACCAACACGGCCCGCGGCGGCCTGGGGGAAGTTTGCCCGATTACCCCTGAGTTGAATGCGTTATGTGTCAAGACAGCTAAAGCCGTGGGGGGTGGAGTCCTCGCTATCGATGTTCTGGAAGATCCCCACCGGGGTTACCTGATCAATGAAGTCAACCACACCATGGAGTACCACACCCTCACCCCCATCACAGGCGTTAATGTGGCCGGGCTGATCGTGGATTACTGCCTGGAAGTGGCCAAAAATACGCCCAAACCCGAGCCTTTCCAGCTTCCGCAGCCGGTGCATAAAACGTCATCGCACACCAAACACTCGACGCCCATCATTTCATCCGGCCAATTGGGCCGTTAAGGGATACCCACCATGAAAGTTTCCATTGCCGGCGCTTCCGGTTATACCGGCGGAGAACTCATCCGCCTTCTGCTGGATCATCCCCAGGTAGAAATCGCTCAGGCCACCTCTGAAAGTCACATCGGCGAATATTTCTACCAACAGCATCCCAACCTGCGCAAGCGCACCGTGCTAAAATTCACCTCGAGGGATGGTCTCGAGCCCTGCGACCTGCTCTTCCTGGCCCTCCCCCACGGTGAGGCGCAAAAAGCCATCGACCATTATGCCAGCCTGGCGCCGCGTATCGTCGATTTATCCGCCGATTTTCGCTTGCGGGACCCCGCCCTCTACTTGAAATACTACGAGACCTCCCACACCGCCCCTGGTTGGCTGTCTCGCTTTGTTTACGGCCTGCCGGAGCTGCACCGCGAAGAAATCAAAAAAGCCAACTACGTCAGTGGGGTGGGCTGCAACGCCACCGCGTCCATCTTTGCCCTTTATCCTTTGGTCAAAGCCGGTCTGATCGACCTGGCCCAACCTGTGATTGTGGAGATTAAAGTGGGCTCTTCAGAAGGCGGCGCATCCGTCAACCCGGGCTCCCACCATCCCGAGCGCTCTCACGTGGTGCGTACCTTCTCCCCTTACGGCCACCGCCACACCGCCGAAGTCATCCAGGAGCTGGGGCTGCCTAACGTACACCTGACGATGACCTCGGTTGAGTTGGTGCGGGGCGCCCTGGCCACCGCCCACACCTTTGCCAGGCCAGGTGTCACAGAGAAAGATTTATGGCAGGTCTACCGCGCCTGGGCTCAATCCGAGCCATTTGTACGCCTGGTCAAAGACAAACGCGGCATCTACCGCGTACCAGAACCAAAGATCCTGGCCGGCGCCAATTACGCCGACGTCAGTTTTGACTTCGATGCTTCTAGCGGTCACATCGTCACCATAGCCGCCATCGACAATCTGATGAAAGGCGCCTCCGGCACCGCCGTCCAGGTGATGAACCTGATGGCCGGGTTCCCCGAGACAACAGCGCTCGAATTCGCCGGTCTTCATCCGGTTTAAAATTGATGTCACCACGGGCCAGCTCTGACCTCTCCTGGCGCGGCTGCCGCGCCACCCTCCCCTTCAGGGGAGGGAACACTCTGCACCCTTCCCTTTAGGGAGGGGCCGGGGGTAGGTAAGACACTGTGGGTGAAGTATGTAACATTGTATCTACTCAGGCCTGTGAGAAAAAGCCCCGAATTTGAGGTAACTTTCTTTACATGACTGAGTAGTTACCATTGTCGAAATATTTACAAGAAAGGGAAACGATCATGATCGTCGTTAAAATCGGTGGCGCCAGCGGGGTCAACCTGGATGCCGTGTGCCGGGATGCGGCTGAGCTGATCAAACAGGGCCAGTCCATCACCATCGTCCACGGCGGTTCAGCCGAGACCAACGAAATTTCAACCCAACTGGGCCATCCGCCGCGTTTTCTCACCTCGGTGTCCGGCTTCACCAGCCGCTACACAGACCGCGAGACGCTCGAAATCTTCGCAATGGTCACCTCGGGCAAGATCAACACCCTCCTTGTCGAACGGTTGCAAAGATATGGGGTCAATGCCTTCGGGCTGTCCGGTGTCGATGGCCGGGTGATGGTCGCCAAACGCAAAGACGCTGTGCGCATCATTGAAAATGGTAAACAGCGCATCATCCGTGATGATTTTACCGGCAAAGTTGAACAGGTTAACGCAGCCCTGTTAAATCTACTCATTTCAACCGGTTTAACCCCGGTGATTGCTCCCCTGGCTATCTCGACCGAAGGTGAAGCGCTGAATATCGATGCCGACCGGGCCGCTGCCGTGGTGGCGGGTGCCCTCCAGGCGGAAGCCGTCATTTTCCTCACCAACGTGCCGGGCCTGCTGCGCAATTTCCCGGATGAAGCCACACTCATTACCCACATCGACCGGAACAAAGTTGAGGCGACCATGTCCTTCGCCGAAGGCCGCATGAAGAAGAAAGTATTAGGTGCGTGTGAGGCCCTTGATCTGGGTGTGGCCCGCATCGTCTTCGCCGATGGGCGTGTGGATCGCCCCCTGCTTGGCGCGCTCGAGGGCAAGGGCACGGTCATCTCCTAGGCTTTTGGAGAGGATTAAAGCGACCCAAACGTCAAGAATAATTGGCTATTGACTTCTATCGGTTTGCCATTATAATTTTGATCATGCAATCACTCATCAACGTTCGACCAGCCGGTAAGTAGGTCTGCAAGAAGCCCGAATCAATATTCGGTGGCGTTTGGCTGGTAACGTGTGTAAGAAAGAGAAGATCAAAACATCTCACCAGGCGCCCTGGTGGGATGTTTTTTACTGCTCAGTGCCCTGTGAAGAAGATCCGAATTTGAGGAGATCGCGGATGCTTCGCACCCCAATCTCCTCAAATTTGGCACATTTCTTCATACGGCGGAGTAGCCAAGAGGAACAGAAATGACCCGCGACATTAAAGCGATTCAATTCGAAGTCAAGCGCCTGGATAAGAAGAACGGACCCAAGAAGGTTCCGGTAAGTCGTGTTTGTCCTTAGCGCAAGCGGGATTTTTATAAAAAACGGGCTTACCAGGTTTGGTAGGCCCGTTTCGTTTTATCAATATCCTGGAGGTAGCATGAGTCTGGAACACTTTTCAATCATCGAGTCGACTTTGCGAGAGGGGGAGCAGTTCGTCAACGCGTTCTTCACTACCGATCAAAAAATTCAAATTGCCCGGCTGTTGGATGAGTTTGGGGTTGAATATCTCGAATTGACCACCCCGATGGCCTCTCCACAGAGCGCCAGGGACGTTGAAGCCATCGCCCACCTGGGGCTTCACGCCAAAACCCTCACCCACGTGCGCTGCAACCTCGAGGATGCGAAGCGCGCGGTCGAGACCGGTGTGGATGGGGTCGATGTGGTCATCGGTACATCTTCTCAATTGCGCGAGTTCAGCCATGGCAAGACCATTAGCGAGATTATCGATCTGGCCCGGGAAGTCTTTGCCTATCTCAAAACGCAGAACGTTGAGATGCGCTTCAGCACCGAAGACAGCCTGCGTAGCGACCCGGCTGACCTGTTCCGGGTGTATGGCGAGGTGGACAAACTCGGTGTCCACCGGGTGGGTGTGGCAGATACCGTCGGCATCGGTAACCCACGCCAGGTCTACCAGCTCATTACCGAACTTCGTTCCAGGGTCAAGGCAGACATCGAATTCCACGGGCACAACGACACCGGCTGCGCCATTGCCAATGCTTTTTCAGCGCTCGAAGCCGGCGCCACCCACATCGACACCAGCGTACTCGGTATCGGCGAGCGCAACGGTATCACATCCCTGGGTGGGCTGATCGCCCGCCTGTATGCCACCGATTCCAACCTGGTCGCAAAATACAACCTGCTCTTGCTCATGAAAATCGACCAGTTCGTGGCGGAGTTGGTCGGCGTGGACATTCCTTTTAACAATTACATCACGGGGTATTCTGCTTTCACCCACAAGGCCGGCATCCACGCCAAAGCCGTGTTGAATAACCCGTCCACCTATGAAGCCTTGAAACCCGAGGCCTTTGGCCTGACCCGCTATATCCACATCGCCTCCCGCCTCACCGGTTGGAACGCGGTTCGCTATCGCGCCGAGCAATTGAAGCTGAACTTTACCGTCGACGAGATCAAACAGATCACCGAGCAGATTAAATTCCTCGCCGATGAACGCGTGCTGACCCTGGATGAAGTCGATACCATCCTGCACAACGCCCAGCATATCCAAAATGGGGATCCCGTCACCCAATCTGCGATTTCCCAGGACCTTTAGGAGGTAGAATTACATGGGACAAACCTTAGCCGAGAAAATATTGTCACACGCCGCCGGCAAAACGCTTCACGCCGGGGAGTTGGTGGTGGTAGCGCCAGATGTAGTGATGAGTCACGACTCATTAACCCCGAGTATCATAAAAATTATGCGCGACGAGCTGGGAGTATCCAAAGTACACGATCCTTCCCAGCTCGTTTTCGTTTTAGACCACGTGGCCCCCGCCTCCACGGTCGGCACGGCCAACTTTCACAACGAAGTGCGCCAGTTTGCCCGCGAACAAGGTGTGCGCCTGTTTGATGTGGGACGCGGCATCTGCCACCAGGTGTTGGTTGAAGAACAAATCGCCCGCCCGGGCGTCGTTGTACTGGGTTCCGACTCGCATTCCACCGGGTATGGCTCGGTGGGCGCATTCGGTACGGGGATGGGCTCCACTGATGTCGCCCTGGTGTGGGCCACCGGTCGCACCTGGCTGCGCGTCCCAGAAACCATCCGCATCCAGGTCAGTGGGCGCTTCAATACCTGGGTGGACGCCAAAGACCTGGCCCTCAGGATCTGCCGCGATCTGACCATCGCCGGGGCCAACTACGCCGCCCTCGAATATGCTGGCTTAGATTGGCTGACCATCCCGGAGCGCCAGACCATCGCCAGTATGGCAGTGGAAGTCGGCGCCAAGGTGGGCATCTTCCCGCCCACCGGCGAAGTGGCCGAGAAGTTTACCGTACCGGATTGGGTGTATGCCGATCCGGATGCCGGCTACGCGAGCACTTTGTCCATTGATCTGTCTGGCCTCGAATCCCAGGTCGCCATCCCGCACTCGGTGGACCACGTGGTCGACCTATCGGAAGTTAAAGGCACCCCTGTGACCACCGTTTTCCTCGGCACCTGCACCAATGGCCGGTACGAAGACATGCGCCAGGTGGCTCAGATTCTGGCGGGTAAACGCATCGCCACCGACGTCCGCCTGATTGTCACCCCGGCGTCAAGCCGGGAGTTGAGCCGGGCTGTTGTGGACGGCACCTTCTTGACCCTGATCGAGTCCGGCGCCACGTTTACCACCCCCGGTTGTGGCGCTTGCATGGGCCGCCACATGGGTACTCTGGGCGACACAGATGTATGCCTGTCGACCGGTAACCGCAACTTCAAAGGCCGCATGGGCGCCCCCACCTCCAAGATTTATCTGGCCTCCCCGGCGGTGGCTGCCGCCACCGCCCTCACCGGCCGCATCGCCGATCCAAGAGAACTGTAAATGGCTGTCATTGCGAGTTATTCCAGGGCGGCAGCGCCCTTCTTTCCAAAAGAAACTA
>DAIQPZ010000270.1:0-2596 GCA_036787065.1 Anaerolineaceae bacterium | reverse complement strand
TAATATTCAACCGTTTTAGCCATAGTTAAGAACCTTTTCGTTATTTTTCAATTTCTTCTATTTCATCAATTGTTCGAAGGACCTGCTTGACAACTTCTATCCAAACCGGATTCTTACGCGGGATTGTCAAAGTGCGAAATCCTTCTCTTTTGTAATGGAAATGATCGCCTGTTACATTTTTAAGCACAAAGCCATACAGTTCAATAAGTTTTTTTAAATCGTTACAATCGACATTTTTAGAGTTATTCCTAATTTGCTCCAGCAGCCTCGTGCGTTTTTCCATGCATTCCTTCGAAAATATAGTATCATATATAGTACTACTTTGTCAAGAATCATTTTAAAGAATCTGGCGAAGGTCATGACCTTCGCCAGATTTGGTTTCATTCCTCTTTTGAAATTTCGTTCAACTTCCGTACCATTTCCGGCGGGAGCTTAACCTCCACCGCTCCCAGGTTATCCTTGAGCTGGTCCAGGTCGCGCGCTCCAATAATCGGGGCAGTCACCACCGGGTTAGCCAGCTCCCACGCCAGCGCCACCTGCGAGGCGGACTTGCCACCCAGCTCGCCGCCCATTTTTTCCACTACATCCAGAATGGTCCAACTGCGCTCGTTAAAATAGCTACTGACGTTGCGCCCGGAGCCAACGTCCGTCTGGTCGCGGTGATATTTACCGGTCAAGAAACCTCCCGCCAGCGGGCTATAAGGGATAACGCCCAACCCATAGGTGCGGCAGACATCCATCAGCTCGCGCTCGAATTCCATTCGCCCCAGCAGGTGGTAATGAGGCTGCAGGCAGTCGTAGCGGGCCAGGTTGTGTTCACCCGAGGTCCATAGGGCCTGCATCAGCCGCCAGGCCGGGTAGTTGGAGCAGCCAACATAGCGCACTTTTCCCTGGTGGACCAGGTCGTCGAGCGCACCCAGTGTTTCGTCGATGGGCACGGCTGGGTCGAAGGAGTGGGTCTGGTAAAGGTCGATATAGTCGACCTGCAAGCGGCGCAGCGAGGCTTCAACCGCCTGTATTATATGCAGGCGCGACAGGCCTTCATCATTCGGCCCATCGCCCATCCGCCCCCGCACCTTGGTGGCAATAACAAGCTTTTCCCGCGGGATTTGGGCCTGTTTAAGCCACTTACCAATGATCGTCTCAGACACGCCGCCGGGGTTACCTGCCACCCAGCGTGAATACACGTCAGCGGTGTCGATAAAATTGATTCCGGCCTCCCAGGCTGCGCTTAATACTTGATAAGCGGTCGGCTCGTCAGCCGTCCAACCAAACTGCATACTGCCCAGGCACAGGGCGGATACTTTAAGGCCAGTCCGGCCCAGGTTGCGATATTCCATTAGAAACCTCCTTGATCTTCATTTTTTGGCCGCTCAGCGGCTGTGAAATAAAGGCATAAATCTTTTAATGGGCACCTCAAGCACTCGGGCTTGCGGGCGTGGCAAAGCTCGCGCCCCAGGCGGATGAGGTTTAAGTGGGCGGGTCCAAATTCATCCGGCGGGAAAAGCCCCGATAGATGGGCGTGAGCCTGCTCAACGGTCATTTTTTCTGGGCGCAGTCCCAGCCGGCCCGTGACGCGGTAGATGTGGGTATCCACCGGGAAAGCCGGCATATCCAGCGAAAACTGAAGCACGATGGCAGCCGTCTTAGGACCCACCCCATTAAATCGCAGCAGCCAGGCATGCGCTTCCTCGGCCGGCAGACCGTGTAAAAAGTCCAGATCCAGCAGGCCGCGCTCACTGGTAATCTGGCGCAGAATGGCCTGGATACGCGCTCCCTTCTGGTTCGCCAGCCCCGCAGGCCGGATGGCTTCAATGACTGCCTCTGCCGGTGCATCGCGCACCTGTTCCCAGGTCGAAAAGTGCGCCCGCAGCCTCTGAAAAGCCACGTCCCGGTTGCGGTCGTTGGTGTTTTGTGAAAGGATCGTTGAAACAAGTTCATCCAGCGGCGGCAGCGGCTGGCGCCAATCGGGACGCCCGTAAAATGCCAACAAGCGTTGGTGGATGGTGCGGGCTTTTTGAACCAGATCAGGAAAAGATAATTCTTCAGGCCCCATAATAAACAGGACGTTTCTCCAGAATGAAGCAGGGCCGGATCATACCCACTTCCAGCTTGCGCCAGTTGTAAATGGGGCCCGGCTGGTACATTGTCAGCCTGCCGACCTGCTCCTCGCTCAGCACACCCAGCTGGCGCAGGATTTCCATCACTACCAGTGGGCGGGCTCGGTTGGAGATGTCTCCATCCGAAATTTTTACGGCAATGCCGACCCCAGGCTGGGCCTTGCCCAACACCCCCGGAGCCAGGGCTAAAGCATGATAGCCTTCTGCGCCGCCTTTGGATAGGATCGTGCCTCCAGCCGCTTGCATCAACTGGGTATCAAAACGGTTTGGCCCGGCTACCATTTCCGGGTAAGCAGTCATGGCCCGGAAGATGTGGCCCAGGGCCCTGGCGCGGCGGTCCGGAAGATTGCTCGGGTCGGCCAGGCGGGCAAAAGCGTAGGCGGCATTAAAGAGCGGCACAGCAAAGTTGGGGGCCGAGCAGCCGTCCGTGCCTACCACCACTTCTTCGGGCAGCAGGCCGCACATCTCAGCAAAAG
>DAIQPZ010000113.1:0-8406 GCA_036787065.1 Anaerolineaceae bacterium | reverse complement strand
CAAAAGAGTGATATTCGCCATTCTCGCCGCACGCATCAACAGTTGGAGGCAGTTCAGACAAGAATTGCTCATCAATGACTCTACCAACAAATTGCCTGCCAAGCATATTGGTGTCAACGCAGGTAGTAATCGCTTTGAAACCCAATGCTGTCAGAGAACGGGCTAGTTCATGGGTGTCTCTTTTCCAGATAGGGAAAATGCCCCGCATATCCAGTGTTGCAAGTTTGTCTTCCCGATACTTCCTCAGGTCTTCCAGAAAGATGTCTCCAAACACAACAGAGGTAATGCCTACATTCTTATATTTTGCAAGAACCTGTCCCATGTTCGATTCATATTCTTCATTAGACGCATTCTTTGAAATGAACACTTTTTCAAGCGGAAAGCCCAACGAGGCAACTTGCCGCTCAAGTAGAATTCGCCGAACACCGTGTATGCTGATTCGGTCGTAGTCTTTGGTCAGAGTGGTGAGCAAGGCGGATATTTGGTAGTTTTGATTTTTGAGGATTTCATACAAGGCGATGGCACTATCTTTTCCGCCACTCCACGAAACGAGTACTTTTTCCATTGTGGTAATCCCTTGCTTGTTACAGTAGTTCGTGTCCTTGATGAAAAGCGGATAGACCGATAAGCGGCCTAATGCTCCGCTTCACCCGCCGCCAGGCCTGGCAAGACTCTTTCCAAAAACCAGAGCCAGTGCTGCCTCAGAGCGTATGCGTACTGGAGCCGAAGGCGGTCGGTGTGCAAGTGGTTATTAGTGCGCACACATTACGGCGATGGCCTGGTGGATACCTACTTTTCCATTTTCACTGGCGATGACGGTCACTAATTCACCTCACAAGCATTTCTGATATTATAATACGGGAAGAATAGTTGAATGCATCTCACGTTGCCAAACGAAAATCATCATTAATATTATTGGAGGGAACAATGAAAGCAATGATTTTAAGTGCCAGCCCAAATGAGGACGGTCTGACCGCGGCTTGCGAACAGGCCGCCATGGAGGGGCTATTAGCTGGGGGCGCTGAAGTGGAGCAGGTCTGCCTGAACCATCTAAAAATCGGTAACTGTCATGCCTGTGACCGGGGTTGGGGTACCTGCCAGTCGTATCACCGCTGTCAGGTGGAAGATGATTTTCAGGCGCTGCACGAACGAACCTGCCTGGCCGATACCCTCGTGCTGGTGACGCCAGTATACTGGGGTGAGATGAGCGAGTCGGCCAAGGCTTTTACCGACCGGCTTCGTCGCTGCGAGGCTACCCGCGGGGAG
Source organism: Anaerolineaceae bacterium (assembly GCA_036787065.1). Taxonomy (GTDB): domain Bacteria; phylum Chloroflexota; class Anaerolineae; order Anaerolineales; family Anaerolineaceae; genus JAJYIW01. Next base: position 7,140 of record DAIQPZ010000113.1, on the reverse strand, counting down.
GAAAGCCGCCTAGCGGGTCATCCGATGATCATGGTCGCGGCGGCGGGCGGCAGCGGGAACGGGATGATCACCTGCCTGGCGAGCCTGGAGCGCTGGATCGACCACGTTCGAGCGCGCAAGTTCGACCTGATCCCGGTCAACCGCTGGACCCGGACCTACAAACTTAATACGATCCGTGCAGCTTCGGAAGCCCTGGTCAACGAACTCCAGGAAGTGTCGGTCAACCCGCGCTAAGCGCGATTCGAGGGAATCATTTCGACTGATCCCGCTGAGCCATCTACCCGCAAATAATCGCCAGTGGAAAGCGCTTCGATGGTGATGTGGGCGATCAAAGGAATTTCGGTGATGATGCAGCCCACCGCGGTGATGGCTTTGCATTCGGCGTTGAGGATCACAGCGGTGGCCTTGCGCACTTGAAAATGAATGGGAACATAAGCTGTTTGACCAGCTGCTGGCACGCTATTTCGAAGCGGGCTACATTAAAAAGCACGGACAACAACGCACGGATTCTACGATCGTGCTTGGGGCAGTGCGCGAACTCAATCGCCTGGAAATGGTGGGAGAAACCCTGCGGCATGCCCTGGATAGTCTGGCAGTGGTCGCACCGGATTGGTTTCTGGTTCATACTCAACCTGCCTGGCTCGATCGATATGGCAACCAGGTCCAGAGTTATCGTCTACCCACCGGTCAGGAGAAACGCGATGCGCTGGCCGATCAGATGGGAGCCGATGGGCTGGCGCTGCTCACTGCGATTTGGGAACCAGCTGCTCCAATCTGGCTGCGCGAAGTTCCGGCCATCCGCACCTTACACGCGGTTTGGATCCAGAATTTCACCTGGCGGGAGGAAGATCAATTACGTTGGCGTCAAGCCGATGAACTGCCACCCGCTTCTCTGGCAATTAACTCCCTTTTTGATGCCGAGGTCCGCTTTAGCATCAAGCGCCAAACCCGTTGGATCGGGTACAAAGTCCATCTCACCGAAACCTGTGATGCGCAACTTCCCCGGCTGATTACGGAGGTAAAAACGACGCTAGCCCCCATCCCAGACGGACAGATGGCCACACCAATCCACGAAGCGCTTCAGGCGAAGGACCTGCTGCCAGCAGTCCACCTGGTGGATACCGGATATTTAGACGCAGAATTGTTGGTGACCAGCCAACAATCTTTTGGGGTAAACCTGGTGGGTCCCACGATGTTAGATACTGGCTGGCAAGCGCGCCAAGCGCAAGGCAGGTTCGCTGCCGAAGCTTTCAAGGTGGATTGGGAACGGCAGCAAGCCACTTGCCCAGCCGAAAAAACGAATCAGTATTGGCAACCCGGATTGGATTCACGCGGCAATCCTGCGATCCATATTCGATTTGATAAAGCTGACTGTGGTGTTTGTCCTTTAAAGATCCAATGTACGCGCTCACAACCCCCACGGAGGACAGTTACCGTCCGCCCGCAGCCCCAACAATTGGCTCTCCAGGCCGCCAGAGAGCGAGAAACGACGGAAGCCTTCAAGAAACAATATGCCCAACGCTCTGGAATTGAGGGCACGATTTCTCTGGGCGTCCGTGCTTTTGATTTACGCCGAACCCGCTTTATTGGGCTGGCAAAAACGCATCTCCAACACATCCTGATTGCTTGCGGCATGAATCTTATGCTTCTTGCCCGCTGGCTCAATGGCGAGACACCCGCTCAACCGCGCCTATCTGCCTTCGCCCGCTTTTACAAGGCATCTTTTACTTGATAGGGGTTCGCCAACAATATCACGAATAGATGCTGTACCGACTAAATTGACACTACGCATGTCAAGCGGCAACCTTGTAATTAAACAAAAGAGCCCGATACCATGCGCTTGCGCATGGATCGGGCTCTTTTGACTATTTTATTCTTTTACGCGAGCACGGGCGCACGCTCGAACTGGCTGTTGTATAGCTCGGCATAGAAGCCGTTCTTCGCCAGCAGCTCCTCGTGCTTGCCCTGTTCTACGATATCGCCGTCGCGCATCACCAGGATCAGGTCCGCGTCGCGGATGGTCGACAGGCGGTGAGCGATGATAAAGCTGGTGCGGTTCTTCATCAGGTTATCCATCGCCTTCTGGATCAGCACCTCGGTGCGGGTATCGACCGAACTGGTGGCCTCGTCCAGGATCAAGATCCTGGGGTCGGACAAGATCGCCCGGGCGATGGTCAAAAGTTGCATCTGCCCTTGGGATACGTTCGAGGCCTCCTCGTTCAGCACCATGTTGTACCCGAGCGGCAGGGTGTGGACGAAGTGGTCTACGTGAGCTGCTTTAGCAGCAGCGATGACTTCCACATCGGTCGCGTTCGAGCGCCCGTAGCGGATGTTTTCCATGATCGTGCCGTTGTACAGCCAGGTGTCCTGCAGCACCATCCCAAACATATCCCGCAGGTCCTGCCGGGTGAAGGAACGGATGTCGTGGTCGTCCACCAGGATTGCGCCGCTGGTCACGTCATAGAAGCGCATCAACAGCTTGACCATGGTGGTCTTGCCGGCGCCCGTGGGGCCGACGATGGCGATCTTCTGGCCCGGCATGACCGTGGCGCAGAAATCGTTGATGATGATTTTATCCGGGCTGTAGCCAAAGTGAACGTCCTTGAACTCGACCTTGCCCTGTACGAAGGGTAACTTGATGGCGGTCGCGGAGTCGGGGACTTCCTCGGCCTCGGCCAGGAATTCAAACACGCGTTCCGCCGCGGCTGCGGTCTGCTGGAGCACGTTCGAGATGTTGGCCAACTGGGTAATCGGCTGGGTAAAGGAGCGGATGTACTGGATAAAAGCCTGGATATCGCCGACGCTGATCGTACCGCGCACCGCCAGGTAGCCGCCCAGAATACAGACCGCCACATAGCCCAGGTTACCGATAAAGCCCATGATCGGCATCATCAGCCCGGAGAGGAACTGTGATTTCCAGGCCGAGTCGTAGAGCGGGTTATTGTAGGTGTCAAAGGCTTCCACGCTCTTCTGCTCGCCGTTGAAGGCTTTCATCACCATGTGCCCGCCGTAGATCTCCTCGACGTGCCCATTGACGTGGCCCAGGAAATCCTGCTGCTGCTTGAAGTACACTTGCGATTTGCTGACGATAAAAGAGACAAAGAGCAGCGAGATCGGGACGATCGCCAGCGCCACCAGGGTCATCATCCAACTGATGGTGAGCATCATGATCAGCACGCCCACCACTGATACCACCGAGGTGATGATCTGGGTCAGGCTCTGGTTGAGCGTCTGGCTGACCGTGTCGACATCGTTGGTGATGCGCGAAAGCACCTCGCCGTGGTTGGTGCCGTCAAAGTATTTCAAGGGCATGCGGTTGATTTTCTCGGAGATGTCCTTGCGGAAGCGGTAGGTCATCTTCATAGCCACGCCGGACATGATCCAGCCCTGGATATAGCTAAATAGCGAGGCGATCAGGTAGAGGATAACTACCTCGATGATGATCTGGCCGATGGCGTCAAAGTCGACCCCACCGGTTCCGGCGATCTGCGCGATCACGCCCTCGAACAGCTTGGTGGTGGCGTTGCCCAGGACCTTGGGTCCCAGGATGGTGAACACCGTGGAAACCGAAGCCATCAACAGCACCACCAGGATGGAGATGCGGTACACGCCCAGGGACGAGATCAACTTCTTCATCGTACCCTTGAAATCGCGCGGTTTTTCGCCTTTCATCATCCCGCGCATCGGGCCGCCGCCCATTGGGCCACCGCCCATCCGACCGCGCCCGGCCCCGCCGCCCATCACACCGCCAGCCCCAGGGCCGCTCAAAGGGCGCGAGACACCGGTAGGGGAAGACGGGGCGCCTGCCGCAGAGCCGGCTCCGGGTTTCGCGCCGTTGCCACCGTTTTTTCTGTTTTTGCCGTTCGACCCGTTTGTTCCGGGTGTCTGTGCCAGGGTATTTTTGTTCTGCATGCTCATGCCAATTCCTCCTTGCTCAACTGCGATAAAGCGATCTCACGGTAAGTTTCGCAGTTTTCCATCAACTCGTGATGGCTGCCCTTCCCGGCTATCCGTCCATCGTCCAAAACGATAATTTGCTCAGCATTTCTTATGGTTGAAACGCGCTGGGTCACCACCAACAGGGTGCTGTCGGCGGTTTTATCCTTCAACGCGCGGCGCAGGGCCGCGTCCGTGCGGAAATCCAGCGCGGAGAAACTGTCGTCAAAAATGTAGATCGGCGCTTTCTTGACCAGCGCACGGGCAATCGCGAGTCGCTGCTTCTGCCCGCCGGAGACGTTCATCCCGCCCTGCGCTATCTCGGCGCCGGTCCCCTCCGGGTTAGAGTTGATAAACTCGGCTGCTTGGGCGATCTCGACCGCTTCATTGATCACCTCATCACCGGCATTATCATCCGCGTAGCGCAAGTTGCTCTCGATCGTCCCGGAGAACAAGGTGCTCTTCTGCGGGATGTAACCGATTTTTTCCCGCAGGTCGTGTTGAGCCACCTCGCGGATATCCGTGCTGTCGACCATGATGACCCCACCGGTCACGTCATAAAAGCGTGGGATCAGGTTGACCAGCGTAGATTTGCCCGAGCCGGTCGGGCCGATAAAGGCGGTGGTCTGGCCCGGCCTGGCCTCGAAGGTAATGTCGTGGAGCACATCCTCATCGGCGCCCGGGTAGCGGAAGGATACGTGATGGAACTCGATCGCGCCTTCGTTTTTCAGATCGAACTTCTTGGCTTTTTTCGGATCGACGATTTCCGGCACGACATCCAGCACTTCCGCGATGCGGGCGCCGGAGACGGCGGCCCTGGGCAGGAAGATGAACATCATCGACATCATCAAGAAGGCAAAAACAATCTGGATGGCGTACTGCATGAAGGCGATCATATCCCCGACCTGCATGGTGGACTGCGCCACCTGGTGTGCGCCCACCCAGATAATTGCCAGGGTCAGCCCGTTCATGATCAGCATCATCCCCGGCATCATCACCACCATCACGCGGTTGACGAACAGGTTGGTGCTGGTCAGGTCGATGTTAGCCTTATCGAAACGGTTTTCCTCGAACTTCTGCATGTTGAAGGCGCGGATCACCATCATGCCCGACAGGTTTTCGCGAGTCACCAGGTTGAGCCGGTCGATCAGCTTCTGGATGATTTTGAACTTGGGCAAGGAAATCGAGAAGAGGGTGATGATCATCCCGAGCAAGACGATCAACGCCAGGGCGATGATCCACCACATGGAGGTGCTTTTACCCAGCGCCCGGATCACCCCGCCCACCCCGATGATCGGGGCGTAAATGACCATGCGTATCATCATGAGCACCACCATTTGGACCTGTGTGATGTCATTGGTGGAGCGCGTGATCAGCGACGCGGTTGAAAACTTGTCAAACTCGGCGCTGGAGAAGTTCTCAACCTTGGTGAACACCGCCCGGCGCAAGTTGCGCGCCATACCGGCGGCAGTGCGGGCCGACAGGTACCCCACCACGATGGTGCAGGCGCCGGAAAGCAGCGAGAACAGGAGCATAATGATCCCGGTGTTGATGATGTAATTGTTTTGCAGAGCGGTGGTATCCATGCCAAGCGCGACGTATTCGGCTTTAACCGGCGCCGCGGCGGCCTGGACGATCATGCTGGTGCCCATTGAGGCAAACTTCGAGCCAATCGCGGTGGTGATCTGGCTGAGCGCCGCCGGGGGGAGCTTGGCCATCAACATAATCGGGTCGACGCCTTTGGGGAGCTTGCTTAGATCAAAGCCCATGCTTTTGCCCAATGCGGCCACCTTGGCGGGGTCCGCCAGCAACTGGTCGAAGGCGGTCACGGCCAACAATCCTTTGCCCATGATCGGGTTGAGCAGGTCGATTTCCGTCTGGTCGATGGGTTTCAGGACGTAGATCGGCTCGTTAGCGAGATCCGGGTACTGCTTTAAATAGGTAGCATAATCTGGCGAGTTCTTGTCGACCGGCGTGTAATCGCGGTTGATAATATCCCGGTCGGCCGGGCTGGAGAAGATGACGATGCGGTAGAACTGGCTGGTGCGGATGGCCTTCGGGATGGCGTTGGTCACGCCGCTCTGCTGGATGCCGTAGTTGACGATATTGGCCATGTAATCCGGCAGCGACAGGTCGGCATTAGCCTGGACAAACAACAGGACCACGGCCAGCAGGATCATGGGTATAAATGGTTTTAAATATTTAAGGATACGAAACATAGTTAATCTGTTCCCTTACTAAAGGTATATATTTTGGGCCTTCTCAAAAGAACGGTGGGCATCACACCCAGCCCCCTTTTTTGCGAGGTGGCGATGAACAGTGGCGATCGATGCATTTATTTTTCCAACGGTGAAGGCGCGCATTGATACAGATAAAGGATGGAACCTCATTGATTGTTTCAGTTAAAAGATACCAATATGTTTTCTTACAACTCGGGCTGTTTTTCAAGCAGGTTGATTTTATCGATCAGGATTCCCAGCGCATTGGTGATCTGCTCCTGCTCTTCCGGCAAGAGCATCAATACCAGCTCTTCCAACCAGTTCTGGCGGGCTTGCCAGCTGCCGTGCAGCATCTCGGTCCCCTTCTCGGTCAGGACGATCTGCTTCACGCGCCGGTCGTGCGGGTCTTCCGAGCGCAAGATCAACCCCATCTGCACCAGGCGCTCCAGCATCTGGCTGGCGGCCGCGCTGGAGATGCCCAGATCGTCGCCGATGTCCGAGACGCCGCTCGCGCCCTTGGCGATATGCCCGAGCGCGCCGAACTGCGACATGGAAATACCGTTCTCCTTGGCGTAGGCAAAGAAAGCCCGCATCGAACGGCGCATTATAACTTCAATCAATTCTTTGAGGGTCGGTAGAAAAGGTTTGGACGTCTGCATTATTAATCTCTCTAAACATTTAATCTTGATTAATTATATAACATGCCTTATCGTTCGTCAAGGTTAATTGAGATGGAAGCTTTATAATATTATACAAAGCGGAGTTAATCCCCTGTATTGGCTTCTTGCCTCATCCGCCATCTAATTTTGGATTTTTTACGCGGGTTTTTCCAGACATAAAACTCTTTTTTACCTACTGCAATGTCTCTGAATGATTGATTTTAGGAATATAGGTGCAGCCTTTCTTCGTAGTGGATAATTGAAATGGGCGTCTTTTTAGCGCGATATTGAGGAAACGCGCCAGCTACCTGGCGGAAATCACCCCG
>DAIQPZ010000269.1:0-2599 GCA_036787065.1 Anaerolineaceae bacterium | reverse complement strand
CACCCGCAAACACATCAAATTCGGGGACTTTCTTCTCATGGTTGAGCAGTTACCCGAGTAATTGCTCAGTCGGCAGAACCCGGCATAAGGTGTGTTCCAGGTGGGAGAACCGTGTTTTTGGGGATAACGACGATGCCATCTCGAACAACCCATTTATCCATGTCAATATCAGTGCCTTGTGGGAAGGGTTTAATGATCACACCCGCGCCCAGGCGAACGTTCTTATCGATGATAGCTCCTTCGATGTGGCTGCCCTGACCTATACCGATCGGGATCCCGCTGGGGAGCAAGCGCTCAGGCGTATCATAATAATCGGCTCCCATGAGGATGCTGTCCTTTATCGTGACGCCAGTAGAGATCTGACTGCGCAGCCCGATGATGGAGTGGGTGATGGTCGAATTTTCGATACAGCAGCCTTCAGCTATCAGCACCTGGTTGAACTGGCTGTTCTCAACCCGCGAGCCGGGTAAAAAGCGGGGATGGGTATAGATCGGCCGGGCCGGGTCGAACAGGTCAAAAGGTGGTTCAGGTGAGGTCAAAAGCAGGTTCGTTTCATAGAACGAGCGGATCGTCCCGATATCCACCCAGTAGCCTTCGAAGTCAAACCCATACACCGAATGGGTAGAAATGGCGGATGGGATCACATGGTTGCCAAAGTCATCGAAGGCATTTTTGGTGAGCAGGTCGATTAATACGTTTGTGTTGAACAAATAGATGCCCATCGAGGCCAGGTAGGGCTTGTCGGGGTCATCCCGGCTGGCCAACCTGGATAGCAGATTCGGGTCCTTAGGCTTTTCGGCAAAGTCTACGATGCGCTGGTCGGCAGAACGTTTGAGAATCCCAAAGCGCGAAGCATCTTGCTTGCTGGAGGGCTGGACGGCTACGGTGATATCGGCTTTGTTTTTCCAGTGGAATTCAGCCATGGGCGCATAATCCATGCGGTAGAGGTGGTCTCCAGCCAGGATCAACGTATAGGGGGCCTGAGTCGAGAGGATCTGCCCGAGCTGTTTACGCACGGCGTCAGCGGTGCCCTGGTACCAGTCGGTGGTCTGCATGGTCTGTTCCGCGGCCCAAATTTGCACCCAACCGGTGTGGAATGCGTCAAAATTATAGGTGCGGGCGATATGGCGGTGCAGCGAGACGGAGTTAAATTGAGTCAGAACAGCGATGCGGTAAATCTGTGAATTGATACAATTGCTGATTGGAATGTCGATCAGGCGGTGTTTACCCGCGATAGGAACAGCCGGCTTGGAGCGTTCTTTGGTAAGGGGATACAGCCGGCTTCCCTTTCCCCCACCCATAATAACCGCCAGGATATCATTGAGAGTAGGCACGCTTTCCTCCATTACGACTGTGACTGAGTTTTTAAAAACAACCCTCCCATATGGTGATGGAGGGCCGTGTTATAATACGGCTGCTCAGTTATTAAACACAGAGCACAGTGCCGAAGGTGGGAATCGAACCCACATTCCTTTTGGGAACACGATTTTGAGTCGTGCGCGTCTGCCAATTCCGCCACTCCGGCATTGATAAATACAGTATAACTAAATCTAGTTATTCGGTCAAGACCCTACGTCTTTAGGAATTGCCGTGGTGAAAGTCCCGCATTTTGGGGTGAGAGCGTGCGTACGCACGCTCTCACCCCAAAATGCGGCCCCTTCCTCGGTAAGTCCTGGAGAACCAAGACTTCATTATTAGAGAGAAACCATGCGACTTGGAATTATTGGCCTGCCGCAGTCAGGCAAAACCACATTATTCAACGCACTCACCAGGGGTAAGCAGCCCACCGGCATTGCCAGTGGAAAGATTGAAGTCCATACCGGGGTGGTCGACGTGCCAGACAACCGGGTGGACCGGCTTTCCGCCATGTTTAAGCCCAAAAAGACAATTTACGCCAAGGTCACCTACGCCGATATCGCCGGCCTGGATGGGAGCGCCGATAAGACCGGTATTTCGGGCACGCTGCTCAACCAGATGACCCAGATGGATGGGTTTATCCATGTGGTGCGCGGCTTTGAAGACGATTTGGTGCCTCATCCATCCGGCAATGTCGACCCGCTGCGTGATATTCTGGCTATGGACAGCGAATTTATCCTCAACGATCTGATCGCGGTGGAACGCAAGCTGGAACGGCTGGCCGAAGAGAAAAAGAAGGGCGCTGGACGCGATAAAGCGGTCATCGAGCGTGAAACCGTCCTGTTCGAGCGTTTCAACGCTGCCCTGTCAGAGGAAAAACCGCTGCGCGATCTGACAATCAGCGCGGAAGAAGAGAAATTGCTGGCTGGCTTCGGTTTCCTTACACGCAAACCCGTCCTGCTGGTTTTGAACCTTTCTGAGGGTCAGGCGGAACCGGCCCTGGTTTATACCCACCAACATACCCAGGTGGTGTCGCTGCAGGCCAGGCTGGAGATGGATATTGCCCAACTGCCCCCAGAGGAGGCCCAGCTTTTCCTGGAAGAATATCACATCAGCGAGCCCAGCTTGAACCGCATGATCCGCTTATCGTACGACCTGCTTGGGTTGGAATCTTTCTTCACGGTGGGTCCGGACGAAGTGCGCGCCTGGACGGTCCGGCGCGGAGCGACCGCCCCTGAAGCCG
>DAIQPZ010000268.1:0-2608 GCA_036787065.1 Anaerolineaceae bacterium | reverse complement strand
TTGCACGCTTCCACAATCGTCCCTTCGCTCACCACCTGGTCGTACAAATCCTCCAGAATCTCGGTGGTGCGTTCCAAAGGGACATGGTGCTGCTGGTTGAAATACACCATCTGCGCTTTGATCCGCTCCCCATATTGCACCGGTTGGCTCACCTCAGGCGGAAATTCGCCTACCGTGGTTTGATGGCAAATCGGACACTCTTTAATCTCGACCTGATGCTCGGTCACTTCCACCTGAACCGGGGGTACATCAAATACCTGGCGCTTCTCGCACTCGACAGCGGTAACACTTTCCAAAGAAGCCTGGCAATGACGGCAGCGTTTCACCGCATGAACCTCCACGTGATCCGGATGTGCTACGGCTTTGAGTGTGCTTCCGGGATGGCCCGGCTGCCCGCCGCTTTTCTTACCGCTCTTATGCCGTAGACTCTTAGGTTTCTTGGTCAGTCCATCGCTGGAAGGTGGCTTACTGCTGTTGTTGCTGTTTTTCGCCACCTGATCTTCCAACTGCTGGATGCGCTCTGCCAGTTTCCCAAAGGCCGCGAAAACCAAAGCGACCACCGCATCTTCACCCTGTCGGGCTGTGGCGCGAATTACATCTTCGCTCGGTAATATTAGTGGCTCCATTTCTCTATTGTGACTGGCTTTTGTGATTTTGACAATGTTAATGTGCCATTGTTTCTATGCCTGAGCAGTTACCCAGTTTATACACTATGATCACCGGCCGCCAGATGCCGATGGGCCGGCCGGCGGATTCCCCGGCCAACGGCCCGATAATCCTGGCCGGGAAGAAATAATTCATAATCTGTAACAACTCCGCCAAGGACGAGATAAGAGTCCCCGAATTCGGGGACTCTTATCTCGTCCTTGGCGGAGAGGGCGGGATTCGAACCCGCGATACCTTGCGGTATACTCGCTTTCCAAGCGAGCGCACTAGGCCAGCTATGCGACCTCTCCATCAACCTGAATATGGTTTTCCTCTTCAGGGCTCGCCCATTATACCAGAAATGAATTACCACAGCCCTGAACTTAAGTGGGCTCAATAGAATTGCCGGGGTAGATCCCCGCATTTTGGGGTGTGAACGCGCGTACGCGCGTTCACACCCCAAAATGCGGCCTATTCTCACGGTAAATCCCAAAGAACCCTTAAGTGGCTCATCAGGAAATCCTGAAGGGCCACTTAAGTTATGGTTATGTCATTTTCCTTTGCGATGATTCTTACAACGTGTCTGGCGGGTGATCCGGTCGGTCAGGCTGAGACGTGTGCCGCATATTTCGCAGCAGCCTGAGGCCAGCCAGGTCTGGCGTTGTTGTTCGGCCGTCACGGCCTCGCGCTCATCTTCAATCTTTTGCTGGCGCTGGCGCGATTCTCCGGCAATGGCTTCAGCGTCGCTGGCGGTAAGCGCTATGCCCCATACGCGGATCTTGTGGTCATGCCCACCCGTGGCCAACACGCTGTCATCCGGGCTAAAGGCCAGCGCGATGACGCGCTCGGTGTGGCCAGTGCGAATGGCCAGGGCTTGACCGGTTTGGCTGTCCCACAGGCGTACCAGACCGTCGGACCCACCGGAGGCCAGCAGGCTGCCATCCTGGTTGAAGGCCAAGCCGCTGACCGGGCTGGTATGCCCGATCAGCTCGGTCGGATCGTCTTCGCTGTCCATACCCCACATCCGTACAATAGGGTCGTCGCCGATCGACCACGCCAACTGATTACCTCTGGGGCTAATCGCCAAAGCTGTGACTTGCCCAGGCTGTTCCATGACCTTGATCAAGCTTTGGTGTTCGATATCCCACAGTCGCAGGGTTTGATCGGTCCCACGCGAGACCAGGCGGTGGCTGTCGGGGGTGAAATGGATGCTGGTGACTGCCCCGGCGTGACCGAGTAGGACCCCTATCTGTTTAGCGGTATCTATATTCCACAACCGCACGGCTTGATCCTCGCCCGCCGTAGCCAGAAGCCACCCATTGGGGCTGAAGGCCAGGGATGAGGCCGACCCGATGTGTCCATCCAATACAGCCAGTTTTTCATAAGTTTCTACCGACCACAAGCACACCCGGCCATCTCCAGAACAGGAAGCCAGGCGTTTCCCCTGCGGGTCGAAAGCCACCTGGTTGACCATCTGGGTGTGAAAGTCCAGGATGGCCAGGGATTGCCGGCTGGCCAGGTCCCACAAACGGATGGTGAAATCCTGGCCTTTGTAAATACCTCCGCCGGACGCCAGTAAGCTGCCGTCTGGACTGAAGGCAATGCTGTTGACCGAATCTTCGTGACCGTTCAATATGGCCAGATTATCACCGTTGAGTGGGTCCCAAAGGCGCACACTCTGGTCCCACGAGCCAGAGGAGGCTAACACAACCGGGGAAGCGTCTTTTTGTGGGGAGAAAGCCAACCCGTTGATCTCACCCGTGTGTCCCGCCAGAACGTTGCGGTGGGTGGCAGTCTGCCATAATGCATGCGCTCGCCGGATGATCTCCAACGCGGTCGTCACCTGCGCCAGGGATGGAACACCATAAATGGGTTGGGCGGGGAGAGGGGTTTCGGATGGCGCCGCTGCCGGCGATGGGGTGGGCTGCACAGTTGGAGTCGCCTGATTGGCAGCTTCAACCAG
>DAIQPZ010000267.1:0-2613 GCA_036787065.1 Anaerolineaceae bacterium | reverse complement strand
CTGGTCGTGCCAGACTCGCAGCTCCTTCGCGCCGCTGAGCTGCGCCGCCATGGCAGCAATTTGCGAATGAAAAATAAGCGCTTTGAACGCTGCGCTGGCCTCCCAAATATTGACGATTTGCCAGATGGGGTGCTCAGCATCCCCTGATAAATTGGCGACCCTGACGGGCTGGGGTACGCCAGCATTTTCGCGTTCATCAATGACGCGCAGCACCTCTGATTGCAGTGTTTCAATGGCTGCATCATCTAAAACAGGGCCCCCATTGACAAAGCCGCAGCGTTTAAATTGTTCGATTTGCTCGGTGGTTAACATGATCTTCCTCCATTTCCTGAATAAAGATATAATCGAGTAATATTATCACATTAGCCCATTGTACAATAAATGTATGACATTTGCAAATTTCTAACCCGGGTTTCAGATCAGGAATGAGGATCATTGATCTTACGAATCATCAGCCCGAGTCTATCTAAACTTTTTTAGGGTTCTTTGGGAATTTCCGTGGTGAAACCTCGCGTTTTGGGGTATGAGCGCGCGTACGAGCGCTCATACCCCAAAACGCGGACCATTCCACGGTAAATCCTGAAGAACTTTTTTTTAGGTTCCCGACCCATCCGATTAATTTTGTTATAATAAGATCCTGGTCATCATCGGATTAATTTGCTCACAATTCCTTCTTTGAGGAGTGCCTGTGATTTTTAACACTGTTTGCGTCCTGGGTATGGGCTACATCGGCCTGCCGCTCGCCAGTTCGTTTGCCACCCATGGCGTCCGTGTGGTGGGTATGGACGTTAATCCCCAGATTATTAACACGCTGCGTAATGGCGCATTGCACATCCACGAACCAGGGCTGCGCGCACTGGTGCAGGAAGCCTTACAATCTGGGAACCTGCTGATCCGTCAGGAGGTTGAAGCGGCGGATGCCTTCATTATTGCCGTCCCTACCCCATTTTATGCTGATAAACGCGCGGACTTGAGCTTTGTTCAGTCCGCCGCGGAGTCGATCGTCCCTCACCTGCGCCAGGGAAACCTGGTCGTCCTTGAATCCACCTCGCCGCCCCAAACCACCACCCACGTGGTCGCCCCAATCCTTGAACGCACGGGGCTTAAAGCGGGTAAAGATTTCTTCCTGGCTTATTCACCGGAAAGAGTTCTACCAGGCCAAATCATCCGCGAACTGGTAGAAAATGCCCGCGTGATTGGTGGAATTGACCCACAATCGGCACAATCCGGGCAGGCGCTCTACCAGATCTTTGTGCGCGGGGAAATTGTTTTAACCGACGCGACGACAGCGGAAATGGTAAAACTGATGGAAAATACTACCCGCGATGTCAACATTGCCCTAGCCAATGAGTTTTCACGCCTGGCGAACCGTTTGGGTGTGGATGTATGGGAAGCAATCAGCATTGCCAACCGCCACCCGCGCGTAAAGATCCTGCGCCCTGGGCCGGGAGTCGGCGGTCACTGTGTCAGTGTTGATCCCTGGTTCCTGGTCGAGTCTGCGCCAGATATTACCCCGTTAATTCGCACGGCGCGCCAAGTAAACGATAACCAACCTCATTTTGTTTTCGAGCTGGCTCGACACTGGTTAGGTGAGTTAAAGGGACTTAAAATTGGCCTGCTAGGTCTGGCTTTCAAACCGGATGTAGACGATCTACGAGAAAGCCCGGCCGTTGAAATAGCCTACCTGCTGCAGCAAGCGGGCGCCGCCATCGAGGCTTTTGAGCCTTTTAAACCGGATGCTGACTTGCCCAGGCTGCCATTAGTCTCTTCATTGGAATGCGTGCTGGCGGGTAAAGATGCCATTTTTCTGTTGGTAGCCCACACCCAATTTTGCCAGCTCGATCCCTTCGTGGTGGCAAAATTAACGCCCGCTCGCCAGGTGATCGACACGGTTAATGCCTGGGAACGGGCGAGATGGAGCACAGCGGGTTTTAAAATCCATACACTGGGTGTTGGCCAGTAAAATGCCAGATTTAAAAGTCGTTTCTATTTTCGGCACTCGTCCAGAGGCGGTCAAGATGGCGCCAGTCATCCAACGCCTGGCAATGACACCAGGGATTGAAACGCGGGTCATTGTCACCGCTCAACACCGCCAGATGTTGGACCAGGTGCTAAATCTCTTTAATATCCATCCGGATTACGACCTCGATTTGATGTCCCCCAACCAGAGCCTGGCCGATCTCACCGCCGCCATCCTGACTCTTCTCGATCCAGTATTGACCCAACTCGATCCGGATTGGATCTTGATCCAGGGCGACACTACCACCGTGATGACCGCGGCGATCCTGGGCTATTACCACCACATCCGCATCGGCCATATCGAAGCAGGGCTGCGCACGGGAGATAAATGGCAGCCGTTCCCCGAAGAAATCAACCGGCGCATTGCCAGTGTGGTCACTGACCTGCATTTTGCCCCAACCCAACACAGCCGGCAGAATTTGCTCAATGAAGGCATCGCTGACCGGATGATTTTGGTGACCGGTAACCCGGCTATCGATGCGCTGCAAGCCATCACCCGCCGGCCTGTGCCCGATGCAATTTCCCAGTTACTGCGTGATAAAAGCATCCATCCGGGCGGGAAACGCCTGGTGGTAATTACCGCTCACCGCCGAG
>DAIQPZ010000112.1:3708-8482 GCA_036787065.1 Anaerolineaceae bacterium | reverse complement strand
AGGCTTTGCGAAGCAATCTAGATTGCTTCGCAAAGCCTCGCAATGACAGTTTTATCTTATTTGTGATTCGCCAACAGTAACCTAAAGGGAAAGGTCGGGCACAGGTTTCTACTGGCTCAAGTCGATTTTGGGATAATTTACCGGATAATGCGTTGGGAACCGTCTGGCGTGGGCGTTGGGCAAACCCATGCACCCCGATTCCAACCAGCAGCAGGGCAATCACCCCAACACCGGCCGGCGCCATGGGTGCAATTGCGACGATCACCGCGTGGGGTGGAACGGGGGATGGGAAGTGTGGCTGTGTCCAGGTTGTTAATTTTTATTTTCCAGCAGGCCATGCTGGCGGGCGTAAGAGATCACCTCGCGGCGGTTCTTGCATCCCAGCTTTTCCAGGATGCTGTGCACGTGGCTTTTGACCGTGTTTTCGGTGATTACCAGGCGTTGGGCGATCTCCTGGTTAGTGGCGTTATGCGCCAGCTCCTGGATCACTTCGACCTCCCGGAAGGTGAGTTCATTAAGATCGTTATCGAGTGACGCTTGCACCGCGGGCATGGTCCTTGCGCTTTCGAACAGGGTCTTCACGATGGCAGGCGCGACGGCTGGCTCGCCTTGTTCCAGGGCATGGAGGGAAGCCACCAACTGGTTGACCGGCATGTTTTTAAGTAAAAAACCCTTTGCCCCACTGTGGATGGCAGGGAAAAGTGAGTCACCCCCATCGTGCATGGTCAGGAAGACGATACAGGTCTGCGGCAGGCGGTCGAGGATTTGCCGGGTCGCTTCTGTCCCATTACCATCGGGCAGGCTGAAATCCATCAAAATCAGGTCTGGTTTCAAGGGAGGTGCGAGGCGGATGGCTTCGCTGACACTTCCAGCCTGTCCAACGATGCGGAAACCAGGTTCTCGTTCCAAAACGCTGGCAAGACCCTCGCGAAATAAGGTGTGATCGTCGACAAGAAAGATGTCCATTGGATTATTTAATTATCGAATTCACTTGAATTGTGTTCATGGATAAAGCCTGGCTGAGCGGCATGGCTAAAGTCACCTCGGTACCCACTCCCTGGGAGGATGTCAGCATGACCCGGCCCTGGATGCTTTTCGCCCGTTCACGCATAATGGACAGGCCATAATGGTGATTTCCGGCAGGGGCTGCCATTTGGAAGCCGCGCCCATTGTCGCTGATTTTGACCATCAGGTCTTTTTCTCGCCATTCCATATTTATGGAGACGTGATTCGCCTGGGCGTGTTTTTCGATATTGTTGAGCGCTTCTCGAACGATGCAGATCACCTGGTGTTGCACATCGGGCGGAAAAAGATGGGCGGCATGGTTGGTGTTGAAAGAGGTTTTAAAACCGCTGCGTTCACCCACGTTAACCAGCATATCCTTCACAGACCGGTTCAAATCCACACTGCGCACGGGTTCGATGAACACAATTTCTTCGCGGACTTTGTTATAGGCTTCATTGGCTACCCCCAACATCCGCACCAGGTCGTTTTGAAGCATAGCCAGGTTTTCGGGAGAGGATGTGTTGGCTAATTGGTCGAGTTTCAATCGCAGGTAAGCCAGGTCCTGACCCAGCGAATCGTGCAGGTCCCTGGCGATCTTATGCCTTTCGTCATCGAGTAATTTCTCGGTTTTCTCGGGGGTGATGACATCATCCACCAGGTGGACCGAAATGGCCACTTCTTGGATGGCGAGGGCCATTTCGGGCGCCAGACTGTTGAGCTGCTTTAACTGGACCTGGGTGGGTGTTTTGGGACCATAAAGATACAGGTGCAGCTTGGCCACCGGTCTTCGTCCCATGACGAGTGGGAAACAATAGCTGTGAATTCGGGGCTGACCCAATGTTATGCCGGCGGGATGCGCATGGTCGCAAGGGGTGACGGCGCGCAGCGCATCAGACTGGTTCATGATACATTCCAGGCATATTTGATTAGGGATCGTCGGCGCTGCCCCTTCCATGGCTTGCAGGCTTGGGCGCCATTCAGCCACCTGCATGTATCGCGAGAGGGCCGGATTGTAGACCGACAAGACTCCCATCTCGATGGGCATGAAGTGTGAGATGTAAGAGAAAAGAGTTTTGGATAGGTCTTGCCAACTGCCCGCGTTGGCCAGTTGTTCAACCAATCTCCAACTTCTTTCGGTATATGAAAAATTGGGGGTATGCCCTGAGCGCATCAGGCTGACAATGCCAATGGCGCTGCCACTCACCAGGGCGAGGGCAATCCCCGCAACCGAAGTATCACTGGCCAACTTTGAGAAAAAAATATTACTCGTAGTAGACTGGAAGCGCACGCTTTCGTAGATAATGATACTAAAAATAAAAGTAAAAAACAATCTGAATAACCATTTTTTGGAAAGGCGTTCATTGTTTGTAGTCATTTTGCCTTAATTTCCGACTTAATAAAAATGAATTATATAGAATAAGTTATAAATATTGTATGATTAAAATGAGAATAAGTCAATCCTGTTGATTGAACCTATACGCAATTGGTAACTGCTCAGACCTCTGATAAAAGGTACCGAATTTGAGGTGTTTGTGGGTACGAAGTATCCACAAACACCTCAAATTCGGAATTACTATCCTTATAAAACCTTTCTGAATAATCACCGGAGTGATGGTTGTCGTTTGATGATGATCATCATCTTGCACAATTGTGTGGGTGGGTTTATAGTAAGTCGATTGCCCGGGGAACCGGGCTTGCCTGGAGGACCAGGCTTGTCCGGTCTTCCGGGCACACCCGGTCCTCACGGACCATACCCTCGAGCCATGGGAGAATACCGATCCCCGATGAACACACCCACTCGGACCCTTCCAAAAAAATACAGCGTGCGGGCTGTTGCCTGTGATCACCGCGCGAGTGATGAAGAAGTCTACCAGGCGCTCAAACGCGCCACCGACCCGCTCGAGCGCACCTGGGAGAAACTGGCGCGAGCCAGGCGCATCGCGATAAAATTCAACCAGGATTGGGTAAAAGAACGTATCGTTTACCACGCGGGCCATCGCCAACAGTTAGTAAGCGACCCGGTGGGACGGGCGACCCTGCGCCTGCTGCAAGAGCGCACGCGGGCAGAGCTCTTCGCCATAGACGTGGGGGTGGAAGGTATCTGGGCAAACGTGACCGATGGCTCCAGCACGCAGATGCTGCCTGTGCTGCGCGAGTTCAACGTACCTTTTATATACGGTCATCACGAACCCACGGTGTGGGTCAATGTGCCAGGGGGTGGGCAGTTGTTTGAGCGTTACCCCCTGCCGAAGCCGTTGGTAGAAGCGGACGCGGTGGTGTCGGTGCAAAAGTTGAAGAACCACGCTTTTATGGGGGTGACTTTGTGCTTGAAGAACCTGTTTGGGCTGTCGTCCCTGCAGCCGGAGGGGCGACCTCGGCATTATTACCACCACCTGGTGCGCATGCCTTACATGTTGGCGGACCTGGGGCGTATCATCGACCCGGCGCTCAACATCCTGGATGGCCTGGTCACCCAGGCGGGGCAGGAATGGGGGCTGGGTGATAACCCGCGCATCTGCAACACACTGATCGCTGGGGACCAGGTGATAGCCACGGATGCGGTTGGGTCGACCCTGATGGGTCATGACCCGGGCGCGGATTGGCTCACCCCGCCCTATCACCGCGACCGCAACCCATTGCGCGTAGCCGCGGAAGGCGGTTTCGGCACGGTGGACCTGGATCAAATCGATTTCGCCAGCGAGGTGACCGCGCCAGTGGGCGAGTTCTTTGCCAAGCAGTACGATACCCAGGAAATGGTCGTTTCCTGGCGGCGCACCACCGCTGAGCAGGCGGTGTATTATCGCGATCACCAGTCTGAGTTGGTGGAGAAATACGCCGGGCAGTACATCCTGCTGCAGATGGGCCAGGTGCGCTGGTCCGACCCGCAAGGCATCGTGCGCGCCAGCCGGCGCGTTCTGGCGGGAGACCATCCCGAGCAGGGCATGTGGATGAAATACGTTGACCCGGCAGACCCGGAAGGCGAGCATTTCGAGGTCTATGACCAAACATTGGCAGAGATCAAGGCCATGGGATTGTCGTAGGAGCTCATCGTGATGGATCAGCCGATCAAACTTGCCACGGTAGTTTTACCCACATACGACGAAAAAGAAAACATATTCGATATAGTCAACGCCATTCTTGACCAACAAAAGAGAGTGGCGGCTTTTAAGATCCAGGTTGTGATATCCGATTCACATTCTAAAGACGGTACGATAGAAATCGCTGAACAGTTATCCAACAAGGATCCGAGGGTTCATCTCATTGTGACGAATAAGCGCGGGATTGGCGTCGGTCTATTCAATGGGATTAAGTATGCGATTGATACGCTTAACACGGACGTGCTCATTGCTATGGACTCCGATTTTCAGCATAACCCGGACGATATCCCCAGGTTGTTGGAAAAAATTAGTGAAGGTTACGACCTGGTGATCGCGTCCCGGTTTGCCGAAGGGGTGGTCAATGAAATTCCATGGTATCGTTGGGTAATGAGTGTCGTGGCGAACCAGATGATCCGGATGATGCTCAATATAAAAGATGTCAGAGAGATTACCACTTCTTTTCGTGCCTTTACACGCGGCTTATTTCAAAAAATCGAAACCTTGCCTATTCCATGGCAGGAAGATTCGTTTATTGCCGTTCCTGTTTACGTGGTTAAAATGCTCCGCAGCGGAGCAAACGTCACCGAAATTCCCATGACGATGCATGCCAGGGCAGGTGGGTATTCAAAAATGATCTACTGGAAATATATCCGCGACGTTACTTTTTTTTG
>DAIQPZ010000112.1:0-3608 GCA_036787065.1 Anaerolineaceae bacterium | reverse complement strand
TTTCTAGTTCATTTCGTATGTTCCACGCCTGTGTGAGCGCTTGAGTTAGGGCATATACCCCCCGGCCCCCTTCCCGTGGGAAAAGGGAAATCTTCCTGCCCTGGGACGTGGGTGGGCTGATTTCCCCTCGCAACCTCCGATTATGATATGTTTTTAAATTAAGGAGAACGGCATAAAAATGAAGAACGTCACCACAATGAAGAACGCGATGAGAATGTCACGCTTGTTCAGCCAGACGCTGCGCGATACGCCGTCGGAAGCCGATGTGGCCAGCCACCAACTCCTGCTGCGCGCCGGGTTCATGCGGCAGTTGGCCGCGGGGGTATTCAGCTACCTGCCTTTAGGTCAGCGTTCACTCACTAAAATCGAAACCATCGTCCGTCAAGCCATGGAGGCCATTGGTGGGCAAGAGGTAACCCTGCCGGTAGTGCATCCCGCTGAATTGTGGCAGGAGACCGGACGCTGGTATCAGATCGACGCCGAAATGGGGCGCTTCAAAGACCGCACCGGGCGCGATATGGTGCTGGGGATGACGCATGAGGAGGTAGTGGCCGACCTTGTGCGCAAAGAGGTGCGCTCTTACCGCCAGTTGCCATCCCTGCTCTACCAGATCCAGACCAAGTGGCGCGATGATCCGCGCCCGCGCGCCGGGTTGATCCGTGGGCGCGAGTTCACCATGAAGGACTCTTATTCACTCGACGCCGATTGGGAGGGCCTGGAGGTCCAATACCGCCGCCATTACCAGGCTTACTTTGATATCTTCCACCGCTGTGGGTTGGATGCGATCGCCGTTGGCTCGGATACGGGGATGATGGGCGGCAAGATCGCGCACGAATTTATGACCCTCACCCCCATCGGCGAAGACACCCTGATCCTGTGTGATGCCTGCGGCTACGCGGCCAACCGGCAGATCGCGCGTATTGCGCAGCGCAAACCCGAGTCTGCCAGTCCACTTGCTATACAGAAGGTAGCCACCCCGGATTGCAAGACTATCGCCGATCTGGCGGTTTTCCTCAATATCCGCGAAGACCAGACGGCCAAGGCAGTTTTCATGGTGGCAACTATGCTGGAAGGGATCAAGACGCGTGAGATGTTCGTCTTTGCCGTGGTACGCGGTGACACCGAGTTGAACGAGACCAAGCTGGCCAATGCCGTGCAAGCTCAATCGATGCGTCCTGCCACTGAAGATGAGATCCGCGCGGTGGGGGCGGCGCCGGGTTATGCCTCGCCGGTGGGTCTGTCGGGCGTGCTGGTTGTGGCGGACGAATGGGTGACGGCATCCCCTAACCTGGTTTCAGGGGCAAACGAGCCTGGTTATCACCTGCTCAATGTCAATTACGGGCGCGATTTTACCGCCCAGATTGTCACCGATTTGATTGCAGCCCGGGAAGGGGACGGCTGCCCGGAGTGCGGTGGATCGCTGCGCGCTGCTCGCGGGGTAGAAGTCGGTAACATCTTCCAATTGGGCACGCGCTACAGCGAGGCAATGGGGGCCACGTTCTCGGCCGCGGATGGCACGGAAAAGCCGGTGGTGATGGGCTCATACGGCATCGGCATCACCCGCCTGCTGGCGTGCATCGCCGAAGCGCACCGGGACGAACACGGCCTGGTCTGGCCGGTGACGGTGGCGCCTTATCCGCTGCACCTGGTCGTTCTGACGGGGAAAACCGGCGGTGGGGAGAGCCTGGTCACGGCGGAACGCCTCGCTGTCGACCTGGCTGCCGCCGGGCTGGAAGCACTCTACGACGACCGAGACGAATCACCGGGGGTCAAGTTCAATGACGCCGACCTGATCGGCCTACCGCTGCGCCTGACGGTCTCGGAGCGATCGCTAAAAGCCGGTGGGGTCGAGCTCAAGCGGCGTGACGCGGCTGAAAAAGAGATCGTGCCATTGGAGGGTGTGGTCGCGCGGGTGAAGCAGGTGTTGGCCCAAATGGAGGCACCCATCGAAGCCAAAGTGGTTGAGATGGTCTACAGGTAGCAGTTAGCGGTTAGCTTTTAGCGCTTAGCTGTTAGCTAACGGCTACCCGCTACCACAAATCGCTAACCCCCGCTGAGTGCACTTGCTGGAGGGTTTAGCACGATCAGATCGCCAACTTTTAGCCGGGTGGACACGATCTCCACGGCGGTATCCGAAGCAAGACCCTCTTTGATCACGACAGGGATGACCGTCTCAGCCTCCCCGGTTACGGGCGGGTTGATCGACCCAGCAGATGCCAATTGGGTCGTTACGGCCCCTGGCGCTGGCGTGGTACCGGCCGGCAGGCTGCTTAATACGTACACCACTTTCTGGGCTCCAACTGTTTTTACAGCTTTCGCGGGGACCACCCACACATTTTGGGCGGTATCCACCACAATGCTGGTCGCCGCGGTTATCCCGGGACGCAGGGCAGCATCCGGGTCGCTGACCTTGAGGGTGACGGTAAAATTTACCACGCTGTTGGTGGTGGCGCCGACCGGGGCGACGGCAGTGACTGCGCCTGAGTAGGTTTTAGATGGAATCGCATCGAAAACGATGGTAGTTGCCTGACCCAACCGGATGCGGGCAATATCTACCTCTGACATATTCAGATCGACAAAGAAGGCGGTGACGTCATCCAGGCGCAGGCTGATATCGCCAGCCGAGACCAGGTCTCCTGGTTTGTTGTTCAGGACGGTGATCACCCCGTCGATGGGCGCGACCAGGTTTTGCGTGTCTATCACGGCCTGGTCGACGTCAATGCGCTGCTGGTCGGCGGCAATTTTATTCGGGTCTGGACCTTTTTGAACTTTGGCCAGAGCCATCTTGGCGTCGGCCAATTGGGCCTTTGCGACCACCAGGGTGTTATCAGCCATGGCGATTTCATCCGCTTTCCAACCCCCTTTATACCAGTTCAATGTGGACAGCGCTAAGTCGCGACCGATCTTGGCTTTCTCAAGTAAGACCAGACCTTCTGCTTTCGACTTGTTATCCTTGAAGTCGCCGGGCAGCCGTTCGTAGAACGTTCGTGCCCGGTCAACCTGTTGGGCGGCACGCAGGTAAGCTGCTTCGGAAGAAGCGATCTGTTGGGGGTTACCACGCGTCGGGTAACCCATCATATCGCGGTGGCTTTTGGCCTTGTCGATCGCCGTTTGGGCGTCGATAACGGCTTTTTCCGCGGCAGGCAGCGTCGATTGGGTGTTTAGCAGGTCTGATAGAGCCTGATTGGCCGTGACGATATCGACCTGCGACTGTAGAATGTTGTCAGGCAGCGAAGTGGGGTCGAGGTTGGCCAGCACATCGCCCGCGGTAACTCTATCGCCAATTTTTACTTTGACCGAACCGACCTTCCCCGCGGCATCCCAGGAGAGCTGCGCGCTCTGGTTGCTGCGAAGATTCCCGGTGGCATTAACCGTAGATGCGATGCTGCCTTTGGCCAATTTAACCGTTTGCAGCGGGCCGGTGTCGATTTTGGTCGAGGACGGAACCATCTGGTGGTAAAGCCCCCAACCCCCATACGCCAGCGCGGCGAGGAAAGCGATGGTAAAAACCCAAGTTAGAAATTTTCCCATAATGATGATGGCTCCAGAGTGTTTATTCCGAACGGAGAGCTTCGACCGGTTCCAGGTTGGCAGCCCGGTTGGAGGGG
>DAIQPZ010000266.1:0-2635 GCA_036787065.1 Anaerolineaceae bacterium | reverse complement strand
CCGACCTCGACTCCGTTCACACGCCCAAGCAGCGGAGACCTGATCTTGCAGGACGATTTCAGCAATAAGGTCTTATGGCAAACCCTCCAGAGCGCCTCGGGCAACGTGGCTTATGGCACGGACGAATTAACCCTTGCCATTGCCCAGCCCAAAGCTTCTTTATTCAGTTTCCGCGACAAGCTCACCCTGGATAACTTCTATCTTGAAATCGATGCCAACCCGAGTCTTTGTCAGGACAGCGACCAGTTCGGCGTGCTGTTCAGGGTAATCTCTGCGCAAAATTATTATCGCTACCTGATGACTTGCGGTGGGCAGTTGCGCTTAGAACGGTTAATCAATGCCGAGGCGAGTGTGGTCCAGGATTGGACACCGGCGGTTGGATTGGCTTCCTCTGTCACCAACAGCTACCGCCTGGGGGTCTGGGCATCTGGCGGCGACTTACGCTTTTATGTGAATGGCGTCTTCCAATTCAACCACAAAGAACCTACCCTGCCCAGTGGTGGGATCGGTGTGTATGGCCGATCGATGAAAGACAACATCGTCACGATCAATTTTTCTAATCTAGAAATCTGGCAAACCGGCCCGGCTGCACTCACAACGCCTGACAGGTCACGATTAATCACACCGACTCCTTAGACAATAATTCACCGGTAATTCCTGATTCGCCAGCTTTCGAACCCAAATGGTGGGTTTTCAGGAATTGCCGTGGTGAAATCCTGGAGAACCAAAATGGTCAAAAGTATAATCTGTTATAATTACGGCTAAAGTTGGAATTTACCATCTCTATCTCATAAACCACATGACACTCACGCTTGCTGAAGTTGAACATATCGCTGAACTGGCCCGCCTCACCCTGACGGACAAAGAAAAAGAACGTTTCCGCGAACAACTTTCCGATATTCTCGATTATGCGGATAAACTGTTGGCCCTGGATACGGGAGAAATTCCGCCCACTTTTAGCGTGTTACCCCCCCGCAGTGTCCTGCGCCCCGATCGACCCCATCCTGGTTTGAGCCTGGAAGAACTCTTGCGCAATGCCCCCCAGACCGAACAGGATCAATTTCGCGTCCCACCGGTACTGGAGTAGCCATGCGGGAACCGGTCGAATTTACCGTATTGGAAGCAGTCCAGGCAATTCAAAAAGGCCAGATCTCGAGCCGCGAACTAACCCAGGTTTGCCTGCAGCGCATCACAGCCCTGGAACCCACGCTGCGCGCATACATCACACTCACCCCCGACCTGGCCATGGCGCAGGCTGATGCAGCGGATAAATTCCTGGCAGAATGGCGGCAGAATCCCCAGGGAGCACTCCCTCCCCTGCTTGGCCTGCCAATCGCGGTAAAAGATGTGCTGTGCCTGGCCAATGTGCGCTGCACTTGCGGCTCGCGCATCCTCGAGAATTTTATCCCACCCTACAGCGCCACTGCCGTTGAACGGCTGCTTTCAGCCGGGGTAGTCGTTACAGGTAAAACCAATACCGATGAATTCGCCATGGGTTCATCGACCGAAAACTCGGCTTATGGCGCCACTCACAACCCCTGGGATCTGCAACGTGTACCGGGTGGCTCAAGTGGCGGCAGCGCCGCGGTGGTGGCTGCTCGCCTCGTTTTTGCGGCTATGGGCACGGATACCGGCGGTAGTGTGCGCCAACCCGCCTCCTTCTGCGGCGTGACCGGCCTTAAACCCACTTACGGGCGTGTCTCGCGCTACGGGTTGGTGGCTTATGGATCATCCTTAGACTGCGTCGGGCCCATGGCGCGTACAACCGAAGATGTGGCCTTGTTATACAGCATCATGGCCGGTTACGACCGGCGTGACGCCACTTCGATGGACCTGCCCGTGCCACCCATCCAGTTCTCGGATAAACCCAATTTAAAAGGGGTACGCGTGGGTGTTCCCAAAGAATACTTTATCAGCGGTATTCAGCCGGAGGTTGAAAAAGCCGTGCGCCAGGCGGTGGCTTTAATGCAAACCCTCGGAGCAGAAATCCACGAGATCAGCCTGCCGCATACCCGCTATGCCTTGCCCGTCTATTACCTGATCGCCCCGGCGGAGGCCTCAGCCAACCTGGCCCGTTACGACGGGGTACGTTATGGCCTGCGCGAATCGGATGGGGATACCCTGGAACTGTTTCGCAATTCACGCGGCGCCGGATTTGGCCCCGAGGTAAAACGCCGCATCATGCTGGGCACCTACGCCTTATCCGCCGGATACTACGACGCCTATTATGCCCAGGCTCAAAAAGTCCGCACGTTAATCAAACGAGATTTCGAGACCGCTTTCGAAAGTGTGGATATCATCGCGGCCCCGGTGGCGCCCACCACTGCGTTTCCGATCGGCCGGCATTCAGGCGACCCACTCGCCATGTACCTGGAAGATATTTTCACCCTGCCAGCCAACCTGGCTGGCGTGCCCGGATTGGCCTTCCCGGTCGGTTTTGACGAGCATCTGCTGCCTATCGGCATGCAGATTATGGGACCCCATTTCCGCGAAGACTTGCTCTTCAAAGTGGGTCACGCCTACCAGCAGGCAACCGATTGGCATCAAAAGATGCCTCTGCTCGAAGTTTCGTGAAAATTGGTAACCACTCAGTGTCCGGTGAAAAAGACCCGAATTTGAGGTGTTTTGCGCTTAC
>DAIQPZ010000111.1:0-8557 GCA_036787065.1 Anaerolineaceae bacterium | reverse complement strand
GGTCTGAGCAGTTACAAAAATTAAATAATTTCGAGCATTGCACAATCTCATCATGACGAGATGAAAAAGCTCATAAGGGATAGGCCAACAATTGGGGTTCTGGCAGGCTGGCATGTATATCCAGGCTTCATTGATAGCTTCCTGGAGAATGTTTTTCATGGCATTTTATCAGCCGCCCAGGACCAGGAATGTAACCTCATATTGGGCTGTGGGATCGGAGTCAATTTTCCGATCAGCCAGCAAAGACCAGCCTGGCCGGTGCTTCTTCCCAATTGCGAGTTTATTCCGGTTGGCCCCTGGAACTGCGATGGTTTAATCGTGGCGACTCCCACCGAGCAGCCCGGCGGGATGGAATATTTCAAGGGGTTGTCCGCGGGTGGCTACCCACTGGTTTATGCGGGGGAGCGAGAAGAAGGTCGAGCCGTTGTCGTCGATAATGAGTATGGTATCCATCAGGCCATGCAGCACCTGGCCGGGCATGGTCACCGCCGAATTGTATTCATTTCAGGCCCTTCCAACTCGCGTTTTAGCGATGTCCAACACCGTCGCGAAGCGTATATTGCCAGTGTCAAGGCGCTTGGCCTGGACGACGATCCGGCGCTGATCATTTTTGGGGAACACTCAGAAGAAGGCGGCCGCCGGGCCATGGAGCAATTCCTAAAGCTGGAGATTTCATTCACCGCTGTACTGGCCAGCAACGATGAATCGGCGATAGGGGCGATGAGCGGCCTGCACGCCGCCGGTAAATTAATCCCAGAAGACGTGGCCATGATTGGATTCGATGACCGCTTTGAGGCCAAGGCCCAGGTCCCTCTTTTGACCACCGTGCACCACCCGATGTTTGAATTGGGCTACAGTTCGGTTGAGCTGCTGCTTAAAACGATTTTCACTGGTACGAGCGATGAGCAAGTCATCCACATCCGCCCACATTTGATCATTCGTGAATCCTGCGGCTGTTTGCCAGGCGCCTTTGACGAAAATTCCCAAAAACCCCGAACATTCGAAGCAGAACCAGGTCAAACGCCCGGAACAGACCCGCCGTCCCTCACCATTCCAGAAATATCCCAGGTCCAACCTGTATTTCAGGAAATTATTTCTCTGGTCGACCGGACCATCTCGAATGAAATGCAGCGCTTACGCACAGCCGAGGTCAGCTACCTGAGCTGGCGCCTGATTAATTCATTTGAAAAAAGCCTGACGAATGGGGAAGAGTCTGTCTTCCGGCAAACCATTCAACAAATCATTGAATATGTCGCCTCGCGGGGTGACGATGTGTATGCCTGGCAAAAGGCAGTTTCGATCATGCGCGATCACCTGCCGGACTTATTAGATAACCCACTCGTGGTTTTAAGCAGACCCCAAATTGAAGATATGCTGCACCTGGCGCGCGTGGTCATCAGCGAAATCTCCCGCGGGCAGTTTTCTCGATTGATGGTAAACCAGAGTCGCAATGCGAGCCAGGTAGGACAGATGACCTCGCTTTTCTTCAGTGCGCAAAATGAAAACGAAATATTCGAAGTCACCAGCCAGGTGCTGCCATCCATTGGGATTGCCCACACCGCAATTGCTTATTATGAAGGCGAAGGGGACGATCCGGTGGCCTGGAGCCAGTTAAAATATCCTACCTCTTTCGATCCGGTGCACAGCCGCTTTTCTACCCGTGAATTTCCCCCCGCAGGTTTATATCCACCCGACCGGCCATTCCGCCTGGCCCTGCTTCCCCTGTCAACCCCCACTGAGCGCCTCGGATATGCCGCCTTTGATGCCGGTAACATCGATTATTGCGGCTTCATCGTACGCCAGATGCTGGCTTCCTTGAAAAGTATCCGTCTTCATCAGGAAGCCATTGAAGCCAGGCGCATCGCCGAAGAGGCGAACCAGCTCAAAAGTCGTTTTCTTTCGATGGTCAGCCATGAGCTGCGCACACCCCTAAACCTGATCTCAGGTCTCAGCGATATGCTTTTACGCGAAAGTAAGTCTGCTGGGCCGGATTCCTGCATTGTAGACCGAGAGGACCTGGAAAGTTTGAATATCGGAGCCCGACATCTGGATGGGTTGATCCGAGATGTCCTTGACCTGGCGAGCATCGATGTGGGCCAGTTAAACCTGACCCTCGAGCTGCTCGATTTAAAAGAAGTGCTTGAAACCGCTGCCGCCATCGGTGAAAAGCTGGCCCGAGATAAGAACCTGTCCTGGAAAGTCGATATTGCCAAAGATCTGCCGCGTGTCCTTGGCGACCGCACCCGCCTGCGCCAGGTCGTGCTCAATTTAATCAATAACGCCATTAAATTTACCTCACACGGCAGTATTACCCTCTCTGCCTTAACCAACGAAGGGAAAATTATCATCTCTGTCCTTGATACAGGCCTGGGAATCCCGGTCGATGAACAGATATCGATCTTTGATGAATTTCGCCAGTCCAGCCGCACCACGTCCCGCGGTTACGGCGGGCTGGGCCTGGGCCTGGCAATCTGCCGCCACCTGGTAGAAAAACATGGGGGCCAGATTTCTGTTTGTTCAACCGGTGAAGAAGGCCAGGGTTCCACTTTCTACTTCTCACTGCCAGCCATAGACACGTCTGCCCCAGCGCCTGCGAGTAAAAGCCCAATTGAAAACTGTCATTATGTGATGATCTTGACCAAGGGGTCTCACGAAGACGAAGGACTAAAACGCCAGCTTGAAGGACAGGGCTGCCAGGTAAAACTTGCCCAGGTGGATAGAAACACCAACTGGCTCACGCGGCTGCAGATCGATCCACCGGATGCCGTGGTTCTGGATCGCCAGTTGACGGCAGAGCAAGGTTGGGAGATCCTAAAAACCCTTAAAGAAATCCCCGAAACTCAAAGTATCCCAGTGCTTTTTTATGCTTCAAAAGAAAATGGGGATGGCGGGGTATTACTCGAGTTTAATTACCTGACCAAACCCGTGGAAGCGGAGAAACTGGCGGAAATTCTGGAATCACAAGGCCTGTTAGAACTGCAAACATCGCCAGGGCAGAGCAATGGGTCAAAAATCGAACAAACTATCCTTGTCGTGGATGACAACCCAGAAATCCTCAACCTGCACACCCGGATTTTGGAATCGCTGTCAAAGAATTACCACCTGCTTCAGGCACACGATGGGCGGGAAGCCTTGGTCATGATCCGCAGCCATCGGCCAGCGCTGGTGCTGCTGGACCTGATGATGCCCGATATGGATGGGTTTACCGTCCTGGAAGCCATGCGAGAAGATGAACAAACCCGCAACATCCCTGTTATTGTGATCACAGGGCAGGCACTGACCGAAGAAGATATGGCCCGGTTAAACCGCGGCGTGACCAGTGTTTTGAGTAAGGGCATTTTCAATGTTGAGGAAACCTCACAGCATTTTAAGGCCATTTTGTCATACCAGAACAAAGCCGGTTCAGAACAAAAACGAACTATTTTAAAAGCAATGGCATTTATCCACACCCATTATGCAGAGCCTGTATCAAGAGCGGATGTGGCCGCATATGTTGGGTTGAGTGAGCGCCACCTGACGCGTTGTTTTCACCTGGAAGTTGGCCTGACGCCGATCACCTATCTCAACCGCTTCC
This sequence comes from Anaerolineaceae bacterium, assembly GCA_036787065.1. Lineage (GTDB taxonomy): Bacteria > Chloroflexota > Anaerolineae > Anaerolineales > Anaerolineaceae > JAJYIW01. The sequence continues at coordinate 4,983 of DAIQPZ010000111.1, read as the reverse complement.
GTGTGCGCCAGGCAAAAACCTTACTGGATCTAGGCAGCAACAATATCACGAATGTGGCTATGGAAGTCGGTTTTTCCAGCAGTGGCTACTTCACCCGGGTGTTTAAGGAGGAGGTTGGCATTTCGCCCCGCACATACCAGAAGCAGTGTTATAAAAAATAGGCAGTCCAGTGGGTTTAGACATGTCCCAGAATTACAAGTGTTCGTCCCAATAATGAAAGAATTATTCTGCGCATGGGGGTAAAGTGAAATCGTCCTCAAATCGATAAGGCCGCGGGTTTAATCGATTTTATCAATGGTTGAGCATTCCATACCAAGGTTCATTCGCCTGGAGAAACAATGAATAAAGCTCTTCTGGCCAAAATCATGGTCATTGGCGACGATTCCCACTTTTGCTACCTGATGCGTCGTTATGTCAGGGAAAGTTCGCATCCCCTGGTCTTCGCTTATACCCATGATAACTTTGTTGAAATGGCACAGCAGACCCACCCCGCCGCCATTGTTCTCGAAGCCAGTCTCCCGGGTTCAGCCAGTTGGCAGGCATTAAAAGCATTAAAGGCCTCCCCCGCGGTCAACTACATCCCGATCATTTTATGCAGTTGGGAAGATGAAGGGGTGCGCGGTGTGGAAAATGGGGCAGATATCTATCTGAGGATGCCTATACTTTTCAATGATTTTTTGAATGCATTGGCCCGTGTTGGCATCCCAGTGGATCTAGTAGATTGATCGCCTGGGTCAGGTATAATGACCACAACGGGACTTTCCAGTTGGGTTACAACCTCCACTTTTTCACTTCAGGTAAAATAGTAGAGCAAAAATGAAAAAAGAATGGTTTCAATATATTCTTGCCTATGTGATATGGCTGTTCTCTTTACTGCTTGGATTCTGGTTCATTATCGTCAGCAGAGAAGGAGTGATTACCGCATTGACTCTCTATTATGCCGGTGATTCGATCGCCAGGAATTTGCAGGTCGGCATGATGGATAAAGTATATTTTCTGTTTGTGGGATTCCTATGGTTAATTTTGATGATCGTCTCGGAAGAATATTTCCGAAAAGGGATTGCCAGAAAGAATCTGATTCATCGTGTGGCTATCATTATCGCGCCAGAGCTGCTCCTGATTGCGTTATCCGAAATATCCGTGGTCCTGGAACTCGGTTTATATCAACAATCCTGGCTAAACTGGCTGCGAATTATCGTTGAATTAATCACATCCGGGCTGCTTTTCCGCCTGGTCATTGCCACTCAGCGCAAGAAATCTTTAACCCATTCCTGATCCTCGTTTGAAGGAGTTTTGTGTAGATGCCAATATCTTATTTAGAATATGACCTGAAAAACGGCTACATCCAACACTGGTTAACCGCTGGCCCACAGGCCATCCCAATCAAGGATCTCGAAGGCATATCTTCGGATGATTTTAAGCAGCGTATTATCCACTCCTATTATGAGAAAAAACCCGGGATCACCCACATGCCTGTGGAACGAGGACCGTTAACCGAAGGATTATTTAACATAGGCTCTTACGAAGGCTCCTGGACTTATACACATTGTGGTGAAGATCATTTCATCGACCAGTCTATTATCCTCGACTCCTGCCATTATCTCCGATCGTGGGCTTATACTCGCCTGGTTAACAATGCGCCAGGAAATGCCTCTTTCACCCTCACATCTTGTGGTCCGGCAGACGTCTGGATCGGTGGGAAGCATATCCACCGCCAGGAACATTTCAGCGCAACTCCGATCAGTGTGCCGTTCACAGCGCCATTAAAGGAAGGCGCCAATGAAATTGTCGTACGCTTTGAGACAGTCTCGGTTGGCGTCCATCCGCTGGCCATTGCTCTGAATGTAAACCAACCGGAGAGTCAATTAAAACTCCAGATACCCACCCTGATTAAATCGATCGAACGACGCAGTCAATTGGAACAGACATTTGAAGCGGTTTACCTTGAGCGGGAGGTTTTTGCAGGAGATGAGCAAATTCGTTTGCACTGGCCGGAAGACACAGGCGTTTCAGCTTACACGCTGGTACGTTTTAAAAACCTGGCCGGGCAAATTTACGCAGAAGCCGAAGTAAACGGCGTACCTGGCGACTCTTTGTTCCTGGGAATATCGGAACAAAATGCCCCTGGACCTTATGTGGCACATCTCATGCCGCTCGCGTGGGAGTTCTATGAGCAAGATCTGCGCATCACCAAAGATCTGAGTTTATGGTGCCTGGGCAATGCACGGTTCTCAGAAACGCCTTATGGCACTTATGAGGAACGGCGCCAGGAGGCCTTTGCTTACGCCGCCAGAAACGAAGGCAGCCTGCACGCTGAAATCGCAAAAATGGCGCTTGGCCGGTGGAACATGATCGAAAGCCCAGTGCTCCTCAAAGCAATTGACACCATCAACCAGCGCAAGAATGGCGCCGATCTGCTCCTGGTCAGTCTGATTGGGATGATCCAGCGCTATGGCAGCCACCCGCAATTCCCGCGCCCGATAAAAAAAGCATTGAAAGAATGTATCCTGGCCTTTAAATATTGGGAAGATGAGCCAGGCAACGATGTCATGGATTTCTCTTCTAATCAACATCGGATCAATTTTTATACTGCCGAGATCCTGGCGGGCCAGATTTATACCGACCTGACGTTTAGCAATAACGGCCAGAACGGCCGCTGGCACCGTCAGGAGGGCGAGCAACGGGCCCTGGCCTGGCTACGTGAGGTCGGTGAGACTGGTTTTCAGGAATGGGATAGCCCCGACGATTTCTCCGCCATCCTGGCCGCGGTATCTCACCTGGCCGAGCTTTCGCATACCAGTGAAATTTGGGAAATGGCTTCTGTGGTGATGGACAAATTGTTTTTCTCCATCGCGCTTAATTCTTATAAGGGCATATTCGGATCCACTCATGCACGCACCCGTACCGCGGCCCTCATGGGTGGGAGGCTAGAAGCAACTTCAGGCATTACCCGGTTAATGTGGGGGCAGGGTATTTATAATTCCAATCTTGCCGGGGTGATCAGCCTGGCTTGCATGAAAAAATATGATTTTACCCCGATCCTGGCCGAAATTGCCACCAGCCTGCCGGAAGAACAGTGGAACCTTGAATGCCATGGAAGTGAGGAAAAGAAGGTCAACAAGGTCACTTATAAGACTCCAGATGGCATGCTATGCTCGGCGCAATCGTATTTGCCCGGTAAGCAAAATGGCCAGGAGCACATCTGGCAGGCTACCCTCGGGCCTGAAGCCGTGGTGTTTGTTAATCACCCGGCCTGTTCGAGCGAAGCCGATGTCCACCAACCGGCTTATTGGGCCGGCAATGGCGTACTGCCCCGGGTGGCCCAATGGAAAGATTGTCTGATCGCGCTTTATAACCTTCCGGAGGACGATTGGATGGGATTCACGCATGCTTACTTCCCCACTTTTGCCTACGATGAGACCATCCTTCGGGATGGGTGGGCATTTGCCCGGAAAGTCAGCGGATATATTGCGCTGACGGCATCCCATTCGCTCACCCAGGTGAAGCAGGGAAAGCATGCCTACCGTGAACTTCGCTGCGTGGGGAAACAAACCGCGTGGGTATGCCTTTTGGGTCGAGAAACCCTTGATGGCGATTTTGCCTCCTTCCAGGAAAAGGTGCTGGGATTGAAGAAGTCTGTAGATGGTCTGACCGTCCAGATCGACACACTGCGCGGAGAATCCCTCTTATTCAATTGGGAAGGCCCCTTCACGAAGAATGGCGAGGAACTCCCCCTGGATGGGTTTCCGCATTATCAAAACCCATACACACAAACCACTTTCCCCTGTAAAGAGATGCAGATCAAAACCGATAATTACCTGCTGCGCCTGGATTTCGGCGATGTGTCCCAATAATCCAAATAATTGTCCTAAAAGTGAAAGATTTAATACCCCGCGAGTGCTATTGTGGTGATAAGTCGATTCCCGGCCTTTGATGTATTTTATTTCCCATTTGTTAACCAAATATGAAGGAGAAAAAGGATGGACCGTAAAATTAGGCGTCGAGATTTCCTGAAGATTTCGTCTGTGGCTGTGTTGGGCGCAGTTGCCGCTGCCTGCGGCGGGACCCCCACGGCTGCACCGACCAATGCACTGGGTGCAGTTCCCACGGATACGCCGGCAACGGGCGGGGTAACTGCGGCTCCGGCAGCAGTTCCAACGGCTACAACAGCAGCGGGCGTGGCAACTGCGGCTCCGGCGGCTTCCTATAAAGATTCGCCCATGCTGGCGGATCTGATCAAATCAGGCAAACTGCCTCCTTTGGATCAGCGCCTTCCCGTCGCTCCCCTGGTCGTCTCAGACCGCGAAGCGGTTGGCGTCTACGGCGGCGAACTACGCATGACCATGTTTGATCCGGTATGGTGGACAAGTTGTTATGACCTCGTTGCCGAGCGCATGTTACACTATTCCGATAAAGACAACCGCACTATCGTCCCGAACGTTCTCGAGAGCTGGGAAGTGACCCCGGATGGCAAAGCCTATACGATGAAACTGCGCAAAGGCATGAAGTGGTCCGATGGCGAGCCCATCACCACTGAAGACGTGCGTTTCTGGTGGGAAGACAACCAGGCCAACACCGACATCAACGCGGCGCCCTGGTGGCAGTTCCGCTTTGGCGGATCGAATATGAAAGTCGATATCGTTGACGAAACCACCTTTAAGTTCACCTTTGCGGTCACGTTCGGCAATTTCCCTGCCCAAATGACCCGGTGGACAGGGAATGATGGTTTCCTGTTCCCCGCGCATTACCTGAAGCCGTTCCACGCCAAATACACCGACAAGGCCAAACTGGATGCAGCAGCCAAAACGGCCAAGCTCGCTGACTGGGTGGCTTACTACAACAGCAAGGTCGTCGCCGGCGTTTGGGGTGGCCCTGCTGGCGTGATCGAATACCCGAACTTCATGCCGTGGCACGTGGTGGCGACCCCCAGCCAGGGCGTGTACCAGTGGGAACGCAACCCCTTCTATTGGAAAGTAGATATCC
>DAIQPZ010000030.1:0-22772 GCA_036787065.1 Anaerolineaceae bacterium | reverse complement strand
GCACCCGCAAACACCTCAAATTCGGCAACTTTCTTCGCATGGTTGAGTAGTTACCTTTCCCCCTCATGATCGTAAAATTTGTCCGATTTTAGCGGATCAAGACCCCTTCTACCAGCGCGGGCACCCAGGCGGGACTGGTGAGCAATGCGAGCATAAATAACCAAAACAAAAGGACGCCGATAGCGCTGAGCATCTGGTTTAAAACAGTAGCAATCCCATTGAGGATTCTTTTGTGCAGATCAGTTTTACGATCATAATCATCGCGAGCGAGAACGTCATCCAGATTCATAGACCCCTCCTGACTGAAACCAGCCCTAACTTTCAGGACACACATTAATCTGATCGTTGCAACATCAGTACCATTCTATTATGGACAATCTCTCCATTTGAGATTAAACTTGTTTTTATATCATTCATCATCTTACTCAAAACGGCGCCTGAGACACCGGTTTCTGGTGTCTCGATCAGCCATTTTGACAAAAAGGAGATCCGTTATGTCAAAGCAATTAAAAGTCGGAGTCATCGGTGTGGGTGGCATTGCAAACACGCACATGCCAGGATGGTCTTTATCAGAACATACCGAAGTCGTCGCGGGCAGCGATGTAGACTCTAAAATCCTTGAGGATTGGGGCAAGAAATATGAGGTCAAGAAATTGTATGCGCGGGCCGATGATCTGATCAACGATCCTACCATCGATATCATTGACGTCTGCACTCCAAGCTCCTATCACGAGCCATTAAGCATTGCGGCGTTGAAGGCCGGCAAACACGTTTTATGCGAAAAGCCGCTTGCCCCGACCCCTGAAGCCGTGCAGCGGATGATCGACGCGCGGGATGCATCGGGCAAGTTGTTGATGACCGCTCAGCACCAGCGCTTCCAGGGCGATTCAAAGGCGATGATGGCCGAAATCCAGACTGGCGCCCTGGGAAGCATCTATCACGCCCGCGGTTGGATGCTGCGCCGGGCTGCCTTCCCAGGAAGGGCCAGCTTCGTCCAGAAACGGCACAGCGGTGGCGGCGCCTGTATCGATATCGGCGTACACGTGTTGGATTTGACCTTATGGTTGATGGGTAACCCCAAACCAGTGACCGTTACCGGGGTGTCGCGCACTGAGCTGGCCAAGAAACCTGATGTCTTTACTATCTGGGGCGGGGCTAATCCTCCCGAAGGATGGGATGTGGAAGAGTTCGCCTCTGCTTTTGTTCGTTTCGAAAACAACGCGACCCTCATCCTTGAGGTCAGCTGGCTGCTGCACCATGATACCCCCGGAGAAGACCGCCAGATCTGGCTGTATGGCACGGAAGGGGGCGCTCACCTGCCAAAATGCGAAATCTACCAGACCAACGTGGCCACCAAACAACTTTACAACCGCACCCTGCAGCTCACGAAAGATAGTAACCCACCCCACGCCCAGGAATGCATCGAGTTCGCCCAGGCGATCGTGGATGGCCGGCCATCACCGGTTCCTCCAGAAGAATCCCTCCAGGTCATGACGATTCTGGATGGGATCTACCGCAGCCAGGCGGCTGGCAAAGAGATCCGCTTAGATTAGTGATTTGTGAAAATAAACCATCTGCTTTTTGTTATGGTTTATGTTTGTGATGACCCGTTGTGCCGGTCAACGAGGCGCTAACCCGGATCCGACTGGTTCCGCGGCATCTGATAACCTGGCCTCTGTATACCAGCTCGATGCTGTTTTCTTTTAACTTCCGCACCATACCCACTGGTGAATTTTTACGATAAAGCCCCCTGACAGAACGACCCCTTAAGGTTAAGAACCGGCCTATTTCACTGCCCAAATACCCCGTTGCGCCCACAATAAGATCCATACCACACCTCCAAGGTGCTTACAATAGTGAAAAAGAACCGAAATTGAGGTATTTGCGCTTGTTTCACAAGCGCAAATACCTCAAATTCGGCAACTTTCTCTGTATGGCTGAGCAGTCATCGGGAAAGTTTGATCGTTTGTAGAGGGGCATTGGGTCAGGTTAAAACGAATGGTAACCGATCCATGCCATATAATAATATTTTGCTGGGTTCTTTAAATTAGAGGATAATACTCTATTTTAGACAAACTACATCTTGTTTATACTGGAAATTTTCTTTCATGCAAGACCCTGATTGCAAAACCTCACCCTTTGATATAAAGTCGCCCAAATCGGGTAAAATAAAACAGTTCTTCAGGATTTCTCGTGGAATGGTCCGCAATTTGGGGTATTACCAAGGTAATCTCCAATTAGCCAATAAACCAACCCTTCAGTTGAAAAGGAACTTTGCATGACTCAAACAAAAAAGGCGCTGGATCTAACCGGTGAGGTTAAACAGCGTGTTGAACTTAGAAAAATACCCGAAAAAATTTTTCTGTTCATCATGGAACTGGCAGTCCCGGCTTTGATCGCCGCTGTCGCGATTTATTATCTCTCTGGGATTGTTAATATTCCTTTTGCATACCAGAGGCTGATCCCCTGGATTTATGCTGCCGCCCTGGTTTTAATCAGCCTGTCAATCGCTGTCGTGGGAACCGAAATACCGCGGATCATCCAAAAGAAAGATGCCAAACCCAACCGCTTAATTAAAACCGGGGTCAGTGGCCTGGGAATTCCACTGCTTGCCCTCCTGTTGGCTAATTTCACCAATCTGCCCAATGGACAATCCTATCTGGCCTATTATTTACCCTCCACACTGATGCGCGGCGTGACCCTATCCGTCCCTTCAATCAGCGCAGCCATCTTGCAGAGCAGCGACATCCGTACAAAAGTCGCCGGGATCAATGCGCTCGGGGCAATCCGCGATCCCAACAACTTGAACCAACTGACCCAAATCCTTAGCCAGCCGGGCAGCGATCTCAAAAATGCGATTTATTACCAGGCATTATCTAAAGCCATTGCTTCGTATGGGATTGAGGCCAGGCCAGCTTTGATCGGCCAATTTTCCCGCTGGTCACAGGCCATCTCGCCTGCCCCGTTTGTCTCCACCTCTACCCTTTACGACCAGTACTTCGCCGATTCAATCCAGGCCCTACGGTCTGCCATTAGCAACCAGGATCTGGATTCAGCAGAAAAAACCGCCCAACTCCAACAACTGAATGATATTGAAAATAATTTGCAGTCGGACCTTGACCATCTTCAGGTCAACGCTGTCAAAGACACTGCCAGCGACATCCGCCTGGATTTCATCCTGGATACTTTTTTCCGCATGACGATCCAGCAGGACGCAGAACTATTAAACCTGTCCAAAGCCGTTGCTGCGAACCCGGTTTATCCTGCGGTGGATCGAAAGAAAGCCATTCTTCTAATTGGAAAATTCGGGGGTAAAGATGAGCTGGTTCTCGTCGCGTCTTATCTGCAAAACAGCAGTGATGTGATCAAAACTGGCGCTATCGAAGCCCTGGTGCTGTTGGACCAAAAGACGAACGCAATACCCAGAAGCGCCACACCGGTTCCGATCAGTCAATAGGGTTTATGGTTATTGCTTGTTGATTTCCCTTTTGAACAGGTTATACACCTGGCTCAACCCAAGCACTGTCACCAGTCCCAGAATTAATACCCAACCAAAAGTCAGGTTAAACCGGAGCAGCAAGGCCGCGCCACCCACGAGCAAACCCAAGACAACCACAAAAAGCAGCCGGATCAGATGTTTTCTGACAACCACATGTTTTAATTCAACCCGATCGACCTTATTCAGCCGTTGATCGAAGCGGTCGAGATCCCAGGCCGTGAGAGCAGCAAGCAAGCTGGCTAGAAAATAGAAAGGAACCAGGTTGATCCACACCCCCAGAACGCAAAAAGCGGTAACACCCAACAGGTAGAGGGTGGAAATGCCGGGGAGCTTGTGGCTCCAGCCATACCACCAGAACAGGCCGCCTAAAGCGATAATCAACGCGAACAGCCAGTGCCCGGTGAGCGCGTAAGGCAGGACCAGCGCTATGGTAGCAATCCCGACGCACAATAAAAATAATTTTTGGATCATCTAACCACCCCCATAACGTGGTGGGTCCGTACCTGTTGAGCCAACACAGTCGTGAGTGCCTTATCTAACGAGGTATTCACATCCCAATTGACCACTTGAATGCCGACCCGCTGCATACGCCGGATTAACAAGGCGCGTTCGATCGTAGCCAGACGCCTGGCAGTATCCACCAGATTACCTGGTTTGTATTTCGCCATCTCATAACTAATCGGATCGGGTGAAACCAGAATCAGGTCGTACCCACTGGCGCGTAACCTGACCAACACCCCATAATCATCCGGGTTTAATGGTGAGATCATCACAATTTGCGATCTTGATGGGAAAAAGCGAGTGGGCAATAATTCCAGGCTCTCCAGGGCAAAATTCACGCCGGTCCTGGCGTATGCCAGGGATTGCAAGATGCGTTCGCGCTGCACTTTGCCATACCCTGGAAAGGTACGTTCCATTCCCCGTCCATAAACCAGCAGGCCCACCCGGTTGCCGGCAGTGAGGAACGCGTCTGCCATGGAGGCTGCCGCGTAGACCGAATAGTCGAACAGAGTATCATCCGCCCTCTGAATATCGGATTGCTGGCGGGCATCCACAATGATCCCGACGTCGGCGATCCGTTCCTTTTCAAACTCGTTGGTAAATAAAGTACCCGAATGCCGGGCAGACACCTTCCAGTTAATCCACCGGATCGGATCGCCCATCTGGTATTCACGCACACCGTAAAAATCAACCCCAGCGCCACCCTGGCGGGAACGGATGGGACCAGGATAATCACGTGTGCGAGGTGGGTGAATAGATAGCGGCCGTAATTTTTGATAATCTGGGAAGATAAGCAAGCGTTGTTCTGCTGAAATAACGCTCTTTTTATAAGTTATCCCCAACGGATCGCTGACCGTGACCGCCATTGGCCCAAAATCATAAATACCCCGCTTACCCTGCACCTTATAATCGAACTGGAATATTTCACCTGGCGCTAAAGAAGTCAAGATTTTAGTATCCCCTTCAACAGCAGCCAATCCCTTGGGTAGGATATCTTCCACCAGGATTTCCTCAATCTGATGCCCCTGATTGGTTAGCGCCACATGCACTTCAACCGGCTGAGCCCGGGTGGTGCTATCCCGGCTCAAGGTGCGGGTCATTAGCAGATCGGGCTTCTCGGGCCCAAAGAAAACCGCTGCCCCCAAATAAAAAAGGAGCGGAAGGGCTAGCGCAATCAAGATCCCATTTAATGAAATCAGGCCAAAAATGATCAGCCCAAAAATCAGGCTGCCCAAAAATAAAAGTTGTCTCATCAAATATCTTTAATAACCGGCACCGGCACAGACCGGAGCACTTCATTGATCACACTTTCCGGGGCCTGGCGCTCTGTCCATAACTCTGGCTCCAGGATTAACCGATGAACCAGGGCTGGCCCGGCAAATGCTTTGATGTCATCGGGAATGACGTAAGAACGCCCTTGCATCGCCGCCCATGCCCGGGATAATTTCAACAAGGCTAAAGTCCCTCTTGGGCTGGAACCCACCACCACTTTGCGGTTCTGGCGGGTCGCGAACGTTAACCGCACGATGTAATTTTCGATATCGGGATCAAGATAGACCTCCTCAACCGCCTGGCGCATATCCAGCAAACCCTGGGCATCCGTGACAGGATTAAGGGAAAATTCATCTTTACGCCGCTCGCGCCGGCGTCTTAAAATTTTTTGTTCGTCCTCCTGGGATGGATAACCGATGGACAGCTTGAGGATAAATCGATCCAACTGAGCCTCTGGAAGTGGGAAAGTTCCTTCATACTCAATCGGGTTCTGCGTCGCAATGACAATAAACGGGTCAGGCAGTTTCATCGTCTCCCCTTCCAGGGTAACCTGGTATTCTTGCATGGCTTCAAGCAGGGCTGATTGAGTCCTGGGTGAGGCCCGGTTGATCTCATCTGCCAGGATGATATTCGCGAAAAGGGGACCCTTGCGTAATGAAAACTGGTTTTGATTGCGGTCAAAAACATAACCGCCCGTGATGTCGCCAGGCAGCAAATCGGGGGTAAACTGGATCCGTTTAAATCCCAACCCGAGGACAGTCGCAAAGCTGTTCGCGATCAGCGTTTTTGCCAGACCGGGATAATCTTCAAGCAGCACATGTCCACCACTCGACAGGCAGGCGGCCATAATCTTCTTCAGCACTTCTCTTTTTCCAATGATCGCTTTCTCCACTTCGTCGATGATACTATCGCTCAGTGATACGACTTCCTTCAATTCAACCGCCATGCTTTATCTCCAATTGGGTTTCAAGATAATCGATGATTTCTTCCAACTTCTGATATTCGTTGGGTGATTCTTTTTTTAATATCAGTCTGCCAAACTCACTCTTAATCCTGCTATACCAAACCTTCATTAATTGCACAAATTTACCATCCCCTGGTGAAGATACAATTTCGGGTTGGTAATCAAAGAGCCTGGCTATATCCGGCGGTACTTCAAGGCTGCGGTGAGCCAGCGCATATTCCACTTCCTTAAATGTCAGCCGTTCCTGATATGCAATCACCCCCATCACTAATCTTTCCAGCGAACGCATAACCCTGTCGCGGAAATAAAGATTGCCGTGCACCGCCAACTGTACCTGGATAGTCCAATGATAGATATGATCGCGCCCAGGCGCCAGGCTGTCTTCTTTGGGCGCAATAGGGACCACCACCTTATCCTTACCCGCCAAAAGGGTTTTGATGATGATAAATATTGAGATGAGTATAAAAATACCCCAGAATACAACTTGCGGTGTGCTGGAAAACAGTAAAAGTAACAGGCTCCAAAAATAAGCCAGTGGAAGGACGATTTTCTCGCGCACAAATTCCCGCAGCGCCAGGGTTAAGATCACGACCAGAAATAGACTGGGCAGTAGGAAAAATATTATTAATTTTAGCTTGGAGGAGGGTGACTTCAATTCCATCAATGCACTTTTACAGCGTCAATGATAGCAGTGAGACTGGCAATGGCGACCACTTCGTCCTCCATATCAGGCACGTGCGTTCCATATCGGACTTCTTCAAATAGACGGGTTAACTCCTTGACCGCTGACCCGGGCAAACCGCCTTTCTCAAGCCTGGTTTCAAACTCGCGCGGGGTCATCGACGCATCCCTCCGGATACCTTTTTCTTCCTTCAGGATCTCATTCATCTGGTAATAACACCGGATAACCACATTCTTGAGATTCGCGCCGGATTTTAATGCATCCAACGCGTTCTGGGCTTCCTGAGCAATCCGACCAAACGAGTCTTCCTCTTTACGGTTTCGACGCACTAAAAACCAGGCGATCCCCGCCACCAGGACGGTAATGATGACCGCGACCCCAATGGTGGCGGCTGTAACCAGCCATGCAGGTGTGGCGGCCGGCGTGACCACCGTCTGTTTTCCGATACCTTGTGCATTTTGGGCTGACGCTGGATATCCTGGAGGTTGCGTATCGGCCGGTCTAGCCGTCTGTTGAGTGAGTTGTCGGAAAGCAAATAGCAAAATAATGATTGGCACGAGGCCAATTAATGAACGCAAGAACTGTTTTCTGGCTTGTTTGGAAACGATGAGGAGGATGATCAACACCGGTAAAAGAACGATGGTGACGATGTAGAGGATACGCAGAACCATCATTAATGAGCTGGCTTGGGGGGTTCCTCCACCCTGGCTGGCAGGCGGTGCCTGGTTGAACGAAAAAACATCCGGGGTTCCTGGTGCAAGTTGAACCCCCGAAAGCCCGGTGGCTAAAAAGAACAGAGCAGCCACTACGATGATGGAAAGGAGTAAAACTAACAGCTTGTGCTTGATGTTCATACAACTACCTGGGAAAATTCTAAAAAAAGCATGACAAGTTTACCACAAATCTAATCATATCAAACGGCCCTGATTTTTCAAGCATGGCTGCTCCGTAGACTATACAAGCCGCCAATTACCTTAAAATAATAAAAACGGGGTAGCTGCTCACAATACCTTCGCCATTTTGGGATTATCTTTCTTCGTAGGGGCGTATGGCATACGCCCTCTTCATAGACCAGGGCGTGTGGTGGTCCCATATCTGGGGTCGATGCTTTTGCCTCGCCCCCAGAATTTTGGCGAAGGTATAGTGCTCAGCTACAAACAGGACCACAAATATAAGCGCTAATACATCAATGGAATGGGTGTAAAATAAAATAACCTGTTTAACTCAAGAAACTCGTGAAAAAGAGTAACTACTCAGCCTTGGGATGAAAGTTGCCGAATTTGAGGTGTTTTGCGCTTACCTGGTAAGCGCCTACACCTCAAATTCGGACCTTTTTCACACGAGCCTGAGCAGTTACAAAAAAGACTATTTTCTTTTCCTGGCTGAACGGTGACGAAGTTGTTCAGCCTGGTCATGGAGAGGACCCAGGATGGCTGAATTTAGTCGATTTGAACTATACATGATTTTGAACCAGCCTAAACCTTTGTGGCTGTGTAAAGTTGATTTAAGCGGTGTTGAGCTGAGGGGAGCAGAGCTGCAAGGCGCTGTTTTAATTGGCGCCGATCTACACCAGGCCAATCTGACTGGCGCGAACCTTTCTGGCGCCAACCTGGGAGGGTGTAATCTCCAGGGTGCGATTCTGGTCGGCGCCGATATGAAACGCGCACAAATGCGCGGGGCAGATTTACGCGGGGCGGATATGCGCGAAACCGTCTTGATCGAAGCCAATCTGGTCGAAGCTAACTTAAGCGAAACAAACCTGATTGGCGCAAACCTGGCCAGCGCGGACCTGACCAACGCCAACTTAACTAACGCCAACCTGGCTGGCGCAAATGCTACCGATTATAAATTATCTCGGGCCAAGTCATTAACCGGCACGATCCTCCCAGATGGGAGTATTCACGAATAACGTCCATTAAAATTGTCACCGATAGCATCAGCGACCTGCCCGAAGCGCTGGCCAAGGCCTACGGGATCACGGTCATACCCTGTTATGTTAATGCAGGTGGCCAGAGTTACCTGGATGGGGGTCGAATTAACCCGCCATGATTTTTACCAACGCCTTCCCGGTTATAAAATTCCCCCAACCACATCTTCCCCTGGAATAGACGCTTTCATCCATGCTTATGAACAAGCCATCCTGGATGGGGATAGTGGGATTGTATCGGTCCACGTGTCCGCCAACTTCAGTAACCTGATCAATATGGCCCGTCTGGCGGCAGAAACCGTCACAACCGTCCCGATCACCCTGGTCGACTCGGGGCAATTGTCCCTGGGTGAAGGGCTGCTGGCATTGGCCGCGGCGGAAGCTTCACAAAAAGAAGCCACTCAGGCTGAAATCGTGTCGCAGATCCGGGATATGGCCCAGCGCACTTACATCTTTGGCATACTGGATACCCTGGAATACCTGCGGCGCAGCGGCCGGGCTTCCCGCCTGAAGGCCAGTTTGAGCCTGTGGCTGGATATCAAACCCGTCTTTATCGTAAACCAGGGCGAGGTCACGATTGAAAAAACCCGCACAAGGCGTAAAGCAACCGAACGCCTTTTGCGCCAGATTGAAGAAATGGGTCCTCTTGAACGGGTTGCCCTTGATCCACTCCCATCCATCTACCGAACGGATGGCGTCATTCACCCAGCAAGCACACCAACGCTTACATTTGAATGGATCTTTAATAACAGCCGAAGTCACCCCGACCATCGGCACTCACGTTGGGCCGGCTGCACTCGGTCTGGTGGTCGTCAAAGCACGCCAGGACCTTTATTGGCGTGATCGTTTCACAAAGCCGTGGAATAAACACCGATTAAAGTTTCGCCAACGCCTCGTCTCGCCAGGGCCCGCTCATCGTTCCCCGCTGAGTGACCGATAAAGCCCCCACCACGTTAGCGAAACGGGCCACGCGCTCAAGCGCCCACCCTTCCAATAAGCCGGTCACAAACCCACCCCCGTAACAATCGCCAGCGCCAGTTGGGTCGACTTCTTTCACATCGAGCGGTGCGGCTTCAAAGGTATGCCCAGGGGTATAAATACGCGAGCCGCGAGCCCCAAGTTTTAAAGCCACGATCGGTATGCCCCGGTCAACCAACCACCGGCAGGCCTGATCTTGATCTTCGATACCGCTGACCAGCGCAGCCTCTTGCCCACTGGGGAGCAGCACGTCACACACCGCGAGGATCGGCTGGCAGATAGCCCTTAAAGCATCCCTACCTAAAAGCTCAGGTCGCAAATTGGGATCAAAGCTAACCTTTCCACCGGCCTTTTTTACCAGTTGGGCGGCGCGGTAACAGGCCTGGCGCGAGCTCTCACTCACCGATAGAGCCGATCCGGTGATATGCACGAAGGCAGCATCTGCCAGGGACTTTTCATCCACATCCTGGGGTCCCAATAAGGCCGCGGCCGACTGCGGAAGGTGAAAGACAAAATTACGCGAACCATCGCTGCGATAAGCGACAAAGGCAATCCCGGTGGTATAACCTGGGGCAGTGCGGATGCTGGATATATCCACACCATCCGCTTTGAGGTGGTTGACCACGCAATCACCAAAACTGTCGGCGCCGACCACCCCAATGAAACGCGTGGGGCGTCCGAGGCGTGCCACCGCGTCGATAAAGATGGCCGGCGCCCCGCTGGGGAATGGACCTACGAACTCGCCCGTTTGCGAAAGGGGTTGGTCGACGGAGGTTCTCATGACTTCAACCACCAGCTCCCCTACAGCCACCACACATTGGGTTTGATTTGAATTCGTCATCAACTTATCTCTCATCAATCAAGATGAATTCCCGTATATTGGGGTGTGTGCGGGTGCTTCGTACCCGCACACACCCCAATATACGGACCATTTCACAGAAATTCCTGAAGAATGCTAATTATAGCGTAAAATTATATTAGCTTTTGAGCAGTGCCTATTGACCACTTATTGAGAGAAAGGATCTTTATGGCCTCCATTTTTAACGCACTAAACAAAGGCCTGATCGTATCTTGCCAGGCCTTTCCCGGTGAGCCCTTCTATGGACCTGAATTTATGGTCGCGATGGCCCGCAGCGCCCTGATCGGTGGAGCAGCAGGTCTGCGCATTAACGGGCCTGTGGATATCAACGCCGTGCGGAAAGTCGTAAACTTGCCGGTCATTGGGTTGTATAAACACGATCTGGCAGGTTACGATGTGCGCATTACCCCAACGCTCGAACACGCGAGAAATATATCACAGGCTGGCGCAGATATCATCGCCCTGGATGCCACCGAACGCCCACATCCAGACCAAAAAAGCGTAGCACAGTTGATCGACGATGTTCACATCGCCACCGGTAAACCTGTGTTGGCAGATATTTCCACCATGGATGAAGCTTTATACGCCGCCGATGCCGGCGCCGATGCGGTATCCACCACCCTCTCAGGCTATACGACTTATAGTCCCCAGGGTGAAGAACCTGATTTTGACCTGATCGAAGCACTGGCGGGCAGACTCAAAATCCCCCTGTTCGCGGAAGGCCGCATCATAACACCCGCTCAGGCCAGGCAAGCCCTGGATTCAGGCGCATTTGCCGTGGTGGTTGGAACAGCAATTACCCGTCCCTGGTTGATCACCGCGGCCTTTGTAAAAAGTATGAAAAGGTAGCTAATCAGGCATATATGAAGAGTACCCGGATTTGATGTGTTCGCGGGTGTTTCGCACCCGCGAACACATCAAATCCGGGAGCTCTCTTCTCACTTCTGAGCAGTTACATGAAAGGATAGCATGGACGTTATTGGCGCGATCGACATGGGTGGCACAAAAATAGCCGTTGGGCTGATCTCCCCATTTGGAGGCATCCTCACCAGCGAACAAATCCTCACCCAATCACAGTTGACCTCCACCGCGGGGCTTCAGGCCATCATGACCACATTGGATCACTTGCTGGATATCACCGGTGGAGACCTGATTGGCATCGGGATCGGCTGCACAGGGCAGGTAAACCCGGTGACGCATTCATTGGGGGACAACGCCTTTCTTCCCGGTTGGGAGGGCGCGGTCATGATCGCCGAACTGCGCCAGCATTTTCACGTGGATATTGAATTAGAAAATGACGCCGTCGCGGCAGCCCTGGCCGAAGCAGTGTGGGGCGCCGGTCGGGGGCTGGTCACTTCACTCTATATCACCGTCAGCACGGGCATCGGCGGTGGATTGGTGCAGCACGGGCGGGCATACTGCGGAACCGGCGGCGCCCACCCTGAAATTGGGCATCACACTATCGATCCCAGCGGGCCAGCCTGTTACTGCGGCGCACACGGCTGTTGGGAAAGCCTGGCCAGTGGGCGAGCCATGGCTGCATGGTACATGAGCCAGGCAGTTGAAAAGAACGGCGACCCAGCCTTTGTTTCGCTTACTGACATCAGCGCTGAAACTATCTGCGCGGCAACCGCCAGGGGCGATCCTCTGGCGCGCACAGCCGTCTGGCGAGAAGGTTATTACCTGGGGATCGGCCTGGCTAACCTGGTAACCATGTTTTCACCCGACGCGATCATCCTGGGCGGCGGGGTGATGACAAGCCTGCCTTTGTTCCGCGGCCAGATTGAAAAAGCCATCCATGAATCCTGCCGCCTGGTGCCATACGAGAAAGTGCGCCTGCTGCGAGCCAGCCTGGGCGATCAACTGGGGTTGGCTGGAGCAGGCCAGGTCTGGTTGCAGCAGCACACCTTACCATCTAAAAATTAAACCCGTCGGCTCAGCCTGCCTGGGTCAGTACGGCCACCCCATAAGGCTCCAGTTTTAACAAATTTTCCAGGTATTTTTCACCCAGGTGTTCACGCACTGGCGAAGGCAGAGACAACACCTGTTCTTCCCGCGTATGGTTGGTGACCAGGGTGATAATCTTCCCCGCGGGGGTTACACGCTGGCGAACTTCGACGCCTGCCGGGGCGTTCAATACGGGTTTTATACCCGCGCCTGTGGTGATAATCTTCATCAACTCAGCCTGCCCGCCAGTGTCCAGGTAGGCTCCAATCATATAAACCTGACCTTTGCCATAGGCATGCCGGGTAATGGCGGGTTGTCCATCCAACCAGCCATTGCAGTTTCCATAATGAGCCAGGATATGAATGTGCTCGGTGTCCAACACCTTGAGCCGTTCAGCCCATTGGGAAGATGTTCCTGCCACCTCTTTGCCTGCCACTGGCACAGGCTCATTGAGAGCATAATATTCTTCAACCTCGACCCCCGCAAGGTCAGACAGAAGCCCGGGCTGGCGAACGGGAAGCAGAGCATTGGTAGCGTCTTTCATCCCGGTACGCAAAGTCAGAACCAACGTCCCGCCGCCAGCGACGAAGGCCGTCAGCCGCCTGGCCCGTTCTTCCGTCATGATCAACAGGGCCGGCGCAATCACCAGTTTGTAGCCATCCAGCGACGCATCGGCGGAAACCACATCCGTCGCGATGTTGGCCTGGGCTAACGGCCGGTAATAATGGTTGAAGTGCGCCACATAATCAAAATCGCGGTGGTGGCGCTGCCACTGGATCGACCAGCGGCTGTCATAATCATTCAATAAAGCAGTGGCGGACACCGGGGCTGAATCAGCCACCAGATCCGATACGGTGCGCATGTCTTTCGCCAGCGCCTGGGCTTCATAGTAAAACGGGCGCGGCTGCCCGGATTGGTCGACCAGCGAACCGTGATACTGTTCCTGCCCACCCAGCGCCGAACGCCACTGCCAGTAAAGGATCGCGTCCGCACCGTGGGAGATCGCGTGCCAGGCCATCAGGCGCGCTTCACCTTTATTCAACATATTATTGACCGGGGACCAGTTGACACTCCCCGGCTGAGTTTCCATTACCCAGAAATTCTGGCGCTTAAACCCACGAGTCAGGTCATGTACGGCCCCCGTGGTGGTGTAATCATGGTGACCGGTCCCCACGTACCAATCCCAGGAAGCCAGGTCCAACTCTTCATTCATGCGATAATGGTCAAACCCATCAAACCAGCCCATGAAATTATGCGTTACCCAATCGGCTGGCTTGAGCTGTGGGCGCAGCACATCCAACTGTACCCGCTGGAAATTTACGTAGTTTTGGGTGGTAAAACGTTTGAATTCCAGCATAAGGCCAGGGTTATGCCCGCCAATCGGGATCGGGATCTGCTCCCAGGCCGAATAAGTCTGGCTCCAATAGGCAGTTGACCAGGCCTGGTTGAGCGCATCCAACGTACCATAATGCCCAACCAGGTATTGCTGGAACAGACCCCGGCAGCGGTCGCAGGTACACACGCGGTTGTATTCATTATCCAACTGCCACCCGATGACGTGCGGGTTAGGGCCAAAATGGCCCGCCATGGCAGCCACAATACGCCGGGTCGCCTGATGAAATTCAGGTGATGTGACGCAATAATGGCAGCGATTGCCGAACTGCACCCTCTGTCCATGTTCGTTCAAAGCCAGGCTGTCCGGGTATTGGCTCATCAACCAGGCCGGCGGCGCCGCCGTCGGCGTTCCAAGCACCACTTCAATTCCAGCCGCTGCCAGGGCATCGATAGCCCGGTCGAGCCAGCCAAACTCAAATTTGCCCGCGGAGGGTTCCAGGGTGGACCAGGCAAATTCGGCCATGCGCACCACGTTGAAACCCGCTTCTTTCATCAGGCGGATATCCTCCGCCCAGCGGGACTCGGGCCAGTGTTCCGGGTAATAAGCTGCGCCTACCCATAAACGTTTGGCGGGGTTCGGGTTGGTTGTCATGTTCTATCTCCTTGTTTTTTTAATTTATCAATTGAAAAAGTCCGAGATTGAGGATCTTTTTCATAGTAGCCTGAGCAGTTACAATATTGGGGTAATTATACTTTGATCGCCAACAGGGCGGCCAAAAGTAGGGGTAGGCCTTGTGCCTACCCGTGCCTACCCGTGCCGGGCGGCCACAAGGGCCGCCCCTACATCAGGCGGTATACCACGGCAATTCCCAGAGAACCAAAAGGGAAGGGGAAATTACCCGAATAAAAGGCATCGTTAAGCAAAGCGGTCTTCCCCGATCGAACCGATCTCAGGTAAAATCAGGCGCATGTCCCCTTATCCACTCAACACCATCCGCTGCTTCCTGCTCGACATGGACGGCACCTTTTACCTGGGTGATCGCCTGCTGCCAGGCGCGCTTGAATTCATCGACCTGCTCAAACAACGCGGCACTCGCTTTCTCTTTCTGACGAATAATTCGTCCAAAGGCCGTCGCCAGTACGCCGACAAAATTGGACGCCTGGGGCTGTCTTTGCCCGAAGAGGCTATCTTCACCTCAGGCGAGGCCACCGCCATTTATCTTAAACGCCAGAAACCCGGCGCGCGCCTGTTCGTGGCGGGCACACCGGCACTGGAAGAAGAGCTTTTGGCCCACGGCTTCACGCTGTGCCAGAACGATCCTGATTTTGTCGTCCTTGGGTTTGACACCACCCTCACCTATCAGAAGTTGTGGAAACTGTGCGATCTGGTGCGAGACGGCCTGCCTTATATTGCTACTCACCCAGATATCAACTGCCCCACGGAGACCGGCTATATGCCGGATATCGGCGCCATGATGGCCTGCATCGCCGCCTCCACCGGCCGCCAACCGGACGTCATCGTCGGTAAGCCCTATGCACCCGTGGTGGAAGCTTTGGCCGAAAAAACTGGCCTGCCCATCCACCAACTCGCCATGGTTGGGGACCGCCTCTACACCGATATCGCGCTTGGGGCCGCCGGGTTGACCACCATCCTGGTGCTGAGCGGTGAAACCCGCCGCGAAGAAATCGCCACCTCCCCTCACCAACCCGATTATGTGATGGAAAACCTGGCTGATCTGGCAGCAGCATTAAAGGATCTGCCTGTGGTTAAGCCGTGAACACGGCCATTCGCAAAGTAACTTGACTTTCTCATACTAGGGCCTCAATGTCACCCTGAGCAAGCGTTCTTTGCGCCGCGAAGGGTCTCGCCCATTCAGCCGCTGTCTGAGATTCGTCAGGCCAAAAAGCGGCCTTCCAGCATGCCATAAATTGGACTTTGCGAATCGCCTTGATGCCATGAACTGAATTGTTTGATGCCGCAGAAAGGTTCGATGATCGTAGTCGCATCTCTTGTGAGAAGAGCACGAGTTGTTACGATATTCGGCGAATGATATAGATAGAAGGAGGAAAAATGATTGATCCAGGTCTAAAAGATAAAACAGTTCTGATCACCGGCGCAAATCATGGCATCGGCGCGGCTACTGCATTGGCCTTTGCGGCCCAAGGCGCGGCCATCTTCATCACTTATTTTCGTGAACCGGCCACACGTTCCAAAGATATTTTAAATCAAGCCCTACAATCAGGCATGGGCGGGCCATCCCTCTATGAAGCCCAGCAGCAGCAGTCAGCGGATTGGCTGTTGGATCAAATCCGGTTAAAGGGCGGTAAAGCCGCTGCCATGGAATTGGACCTGGCAGACGCCAGCCGTATTCCATCCTTATTCAATGCATGCGAACAAATGTTGGGCCCGGTCGATATTCTGATCAATAACCATACGTACTGCAAGCTGGAAACATTTGACCCGAACAAAGTGACCGACGAAGGTTTTGGCATGCATCTGCCCACCGCTGCCAGCATCGATGCACATTTCGCGATTAATGCCCGGGGGGTCGCATTGATGATGGCGGAATATCTGAAACGCTTCCTGGCTCGGGATGGAAAATGGGGGCGGATCATCAACCTTAGCTCCGACGAGGCCAGCGTGGATCCAGAAAACATCAGCTATTCCGCCAGCAAACATGCCATCGAATCTTTCAGCCGGTCGGCGGCAGTCGCTATGGGTAAATACGGCATCACCGTCAATATCGTCGCTCCGGGGCCGATCCAAACCGGATATATCACCCCAGCACTGGAAGTCCAGATCAGCGAGGGGACCCCGCTTGGCCGGGTAGGCCGGCCGGAAGACGTAGCCGACGTGATCGTCTTTCTGGCATCCGAGCAGGCCCACTGGCTGACGGGTCAGTTGTTATACGTCGGTGGCGGTTGGCGGATGCACCAGTAACGAGTGCATCCCAAAATAGATGGAAAACACACGCCCTGTCTTTTCTGACCACCCTCGCCGTTTCGGAGAGGGTCAGGGGTGAGGTTACACCCTGGCATTAAAAGATTTATACCATCTGCGAGCGCCCTATTAAGATTCGCCAGCAGCATCTAATTGGGCTGCACCCCAGTAACCTGAGTGGACGGATCGCAGGGCTATCATGTTAAAATGAAACTAATTTATGATCAAGGAGTTATCAAATGACCGAATCAGACATCGTCCCGACCCCTGCTCCCGACCAGGACACCTACCATACTCCCGAAGTGCTGGAGCAAATTTCCACCCAGGCCAAAGGCCTGGCCTGGGCCTTCGTGGTCATTGGCCTGTGCATCCTGGTCGCCAACCTGGCGATCGAATACCGCGCGATGGTCCAGAGCGGAATCCTCGCCAACCTGCCCTCCCTCTTAAATGCCTTGTTCGTGCCGCTGGTGTGCGGATTCTTCTACATCCTGCTCAGGGCTATTTCCGAAGGTATCTTTGTCTTCATGGACATCGAAGACAATACTCGCCCAAATAAATAATAATCCACCCTTCCGAATAAATGAACAGCCCACGTGCAGAGCACGTGGGCTGTTCATTTATTCGGTTGATATCCTTATTCGTCCAACTGGCTCTCCGGTAATCCCACCGGCATTGGAGCGGGACGCTGGCAGGTGCTTCGCATCTCGATGTGGTGGCCTTCCCGCGACGCGTCGATAATCGTGTGCATCAGGTCCAGCACGTGGTAAGCCATATCACTGTTGGCGCGGTGGGCGCGGCCAGAGCGCAAGGCATAAGCCATGTCCGCCAGGCCAAGACTGCGGCTGTTCTTCGCCCGGATGGGAAGCAGGGGCATTTCCTGCCATTCATTCGAGCGAGCTTTCGCCAGCAATACCGGCCCCCCAAAAGTATTGGGATCGGGCACACTCAGGGTACCTTCACTTCCATAGATCTCGATACGCGGCAGGCTCGTCTTCCATACGTCAAAGCTGGTGATGATATTGCCCACCGGCCCGCTGGCAAAATCCAGCACGCCCACCAGGTGCGTGGGGGTTTCGACGGTGATTTTCTGACCTTTTTTGACTCCGCTGCCGATGACACGCTCAGGGAAGGATATGCGGGTTGAGCCCGTCACCCGTCTCACCGAGCCGAGCAGGCTGACCAGTGCGGTCAGGTAATAGGGACCCATATCGAACATCGGTCCGCCACCCACCTTGTAAAAGAAATCCGGGTCGGGATGCCATTCCTCGGGCCCGTGTCCAAGCATGAAGGCCGTGGCAGCTACCGGCGTACCGATCGCGCCGTCATCGATCAGTTTGCGGCAGGTTTGCAGCCCGGCGCCCATGAACGTATCGGGGGCGCAGCCAATGCGCAGGCCTTTTTCTTTGGCAAGCTTGAGCATACGCTGCGCGTCTTCACGGTGGATCGCCAGCGGTTTTTCGTTGTAGACCGATTTACCAGCATTCAAAGCCGCCAGAGCGATGTCAGCATGCCCGGCCGGTGGGGTCAGGTTGAGTACAATCTGAATCTCAGGATCGGCCAGCAGTTCATCCGCCGTGAGCACCCGGGAAATGCCATATTTTTCGGCCTGGGCCCTGGCGCGTACAGTATCGATATCGGCCACGGCCACCACTTCCAGAATATCAAAAGTCTTGGAAATTTCCAGGTAAGCCCCGCTGATGTTACCGGCGCCGATAATACCTACTTTGGTTTTCACGATCATGTTTGACTCCTATCGGCTGGCCCACAATAATCCACGCCGGACGATTTCGCGCGCTTCAGGCACTTCAAAATCTTTCGCCACGTGGCCAAGAGAGGCGTAGAAAACTTTTCCGGCTCCCCAGGTCCGTTTCCATGCAACCGGTACCACTGCGCCCGCGATCCACGGAACCACGTCACCGCGGAAGGTAGTGGTCGCCAGCACTTCGTTAGAGGGATCCGTATGCATATAATACTGCTCGGAATGCATTTTGAAATCCTTCAACCCCGCGGTAATGGGATCAGTGTGGTTGGTAATGTTCACCGAGTAATCGCTCACCCCCCCGGGGTGAGCCACCCATTGGCCGCCCACCATAAACTGGTAATCGCATTCATTGCGGAAGGAGTCGCCTGCCCCGCCGTGCCAGCCGGCAAATCCCACCCCACTGTTAACTGCTTTTTGCAGCCCCGCCAGTTGTTCGCGCGTGATGGTACCCATCGTCCAGCACTGCACGATCAACGCGTAACTGCTCATCTTGGCTTCATCCAGGTAAGCGTCCAACGTATCGCGGACCTCTACCTCGTAACCAGCCTCACGCACGAGGGGTGCAAAGACATCAGTGCACTGTTTGGGCTCGTGACCATCCCACCCACCCCAAACAAACAACGCGCTTTTCATAGACCCCTCAAATAAGTGCAGCTCTTCTTAATCGCTTCGATCGGGTCGGTCGCCACTTCGTCCATCTCGACTATCAGCCATTTCGGGTTCGAACCCGCCGCGGCTAAGAGCGACTTGAAATCCATCACGCCATCACCCACGGCAACCTGTGGCTTGCCGGTGACTGCCGGACCGTCTTTGATGTGCAGGTAGGACGCGCGTGCGCCGGCCTTCCGGACGACTTCAACCGGGTCCACACCGCCGGTCTTAATCCAGTAAGTGTCCAGCTCGAAGAAAATACCCGCATCCAGGCTCTTGATCATAATCTGGTATGGATAACCAAAGTCAGTCTTGATGTATTCCCAGTAATGGTTATGAATACCCATGGCGAAACCGTTTTCCTTGCAGGCCAGGTAGGCCGCATTGAGCCGGTCAACCGTTTTCTTGATCAGCTCGGGCGTCTTCACGTCATCCGGGCCAATCTGGGTGTTGACGATCGTTTTGCAGTCGATCGCCCGCATGGTTTCGATCACTTCATTTTTCTTGTCGCCCACAGGCGGTGGAATATGGGCGCTGCAAGCGGTTAACTTAAGCTCTTTGAACAGCTTGCCTGCTTTTTCCGGAGTCGTCCCCGCGAAACCGGCCGTCTCAACCCCATCGTATCCGGCGGCGGCAACTTTGCGCATGATTCCATCAAAATCATTCGGCAGAATGCTGCGCAATGTATACAATTGCAATGCGATTTGTTTCGTCATAATCATTTCTCCTGAACAGAAAATTTGTGCACTCGTGTGCAAAAAACCCTTTTTCAAGGGACAATCTAAGCGCTAACAGCTAATCGCTAATACCTGATCGCCACCTGCTTTTCTGTCTCGGCAGATTGCAGGATAGCATCACAGATCACAGACGTCTTATAACCATCTTCAAAAGTGGCCCCATAAGGCGCAATGGGTTTATCCTTGACAATCGCATCCAACAGATGAGCAATCTGATGGATAAAAGAATGTTCCCAACCGATCATGTGGCCATGAGGCCACCAGTATTCCCAGAATGGGTGGTAAGACTCGCTCACCAGCACATTATGGAAACCCTGCGTTTCTTTGGGCGCATCACCTTTCCAGAAAACTTCAAGCTCATTCAAACGTTCCAGGTTAAAGACAATCGACCCTTTCGACCCATTAATCTCTATCACCTGATGATTCTTTCGCCCGGGGCAAAAACGCGAGGCCTCGATTGTCCCAAGTGCGCCGCTCTCAAATTCCAGGGTCGCCACAAATGCGTCATCCACCGTCACCTGACCTGTGCCGGAGCCGTCTGGCAGAGGGCGTTCTTTAATGAACGTTTTCGCCATCGCAGATAGGCGGCGCGGTTCGCCCACCAGGAAGCGCGCCAGGTCAATCGTGTGCGCGCCCAGGTCACCCAGGGCGCCGCTGCCCGCTACCGATTTATCCAGGCGCCAACTGAAGGGAAATTTGGGATCCGTGATCCATTCTTGCAGATATACCCCGCGAAAATGATATATTTCACCCAACAGGCCTTTTTCGATCAGGTATTTTGCCTGGCGGATCGCCGGTACAAAGCGGTAATTGAAACCCACCATCGTTTTAACCCCGGCCTTTGTCGCGGCGTCAACCATTTCAGCGGCTTCTTTGGCCGTACGCGCCAGCGGTTTCTCGCACAAGAGATGCTTGCCGGCCCGGGCGGCCGCGATGCACGGCTCCGGATGGGCCACATTGGGCACGGCGTTGTCGAAAAGCTGAATACGGTCATCTTTCAGCATTTCGCGCCAATCGGTATAGTAACGCTCGTAGCCGTAGCGAACGGCGGCTTCACGCACCGCTTCTTCGGTCCGGCCCGCGATGCCGTACAATTTTGGAACTGCCGGGGGCGGATAAATCATGTAGGGTAAGGTTTTATAGGCGTTGGAATGGGCCTTGCCCATAAACGCGTAACCCAACATGCCCACACCTATTTCCGGAATGTCGCCAGTGGCTTTTGCACCGGCCATCGTCACAAATCCGACATCATCCGACATGGCTTACCTCACTTTCGCTCAAACGCTGCGTCAAACGCCAACTTAGAAGGCGCGAAATCGATGCGCCTGACGTATGCCGCCGCTTCGGTCGCGCCGTGAACACGGTCCATCCCGCTGTCTTCCCATTCAACTGAGAGAGGGCCTTCGTAACCCACTTCATTGAGCGCCCGGATGATCTCTTCAAACTTAACCGAACCGTGCCCAAGCGAGCGAAAATCCCAAAATCGGCGCGAATCACCGAAATTTAAATGGCCGCCGAACACCCCCGCCTGGGTGGGGTGCTCGGACCAATAGGCGTCCTTCATGTGCACATGATAGATCCGTTCGCCAAAGCGGCGGATGAAGCCCACATAATCCACACCCTGGTACCCAAGATGGCTTGGATCAAAATTAAAACCGAAGGCTTTGCGGTTTCCAATGGCTTGCAGGGTCATTTCAGCGGTGACAATATCAAAAGCGATTTCAGTCGGGTGCGCTTCCAGGGCGAATTTAACCCCGACCTCGTCAAACACATCCAGAATTGGGTTCCACATCTCGGCGAAAAACCGATAGCCGTTCGGGATCAACTCGGGCGGATTGGCCGGGAATGAATACAGGTAGGGCCAGATGGATGAACCGGTAAAACCGGGCACAACCTTCACGCCAAACTTTGCGGCAGCGCGAGCGGTATTCTTCATTTCCTCTGCAGCGCGGCGGCGAACGCCGTCCTCTTTACCGTCTCCCCACACTCGCTCAGGCACAATGCCTTTATGACGATCATCAATCCGGTCACAAACAGCCTGACCCACCAGGTGATTGCTGATCGCATAACATTTCAGCCCATAACGACTGAGGGTATCCCACCGGTTGCGCACGTAAGTATCGTCGCTCAAGGCTTTGGCCACGTCAAAATGATCTCCCCAGCAGGCCAACTCAAGGCCATCATAACCAAAAGACTTGGCTTGTGCGCACAGGTCTTCAAAAGGGAGATCGGCCCACTGGCCGGTGAAAAGGGTTACTGGTCGGGTCATTGATTTACTCCTTTAGGTTAAATTCAGGCTAATGGGGATTTTCGAAATTGAATTGCCGGGGATAAGGCTCATCACCTGAATAGTATAGCTTCACCCTAACTTTGTCAAGCCTTTGGGTTGACAGCCTATGCCAAATAAATGTTAGCCTATGCTAAATAAAAAAGAAGAGCGCTGCGGTAGATAACCAGCCAGCACAGTGGTAAAATTTTCATTTACCAGGCGATACACGATCTTTAGGACTCTACCTTCGCCAAAATTCTGGGATCAACCACACCCATTTTGCCTCGCCCTTGGTATGATAGAGATCGAGCGGTTGAGGCAGGCTGCGCTCAAGTTGGGGTAGGATGGCCTGGTTTGGGTAGGGGCGTATGGCATACGCCCTCTTCATAGACCAGGGCGTATGCCATACGCCCCTACGAAGAAAGATAATCCCAAAATGGCGAAGGGT
>DAIQPZ010000265.1:0-2712 GCA_036787065.1 Anaerolineaceae bacterium | reverse complement strand
CTCGCAACGACAGCTTTCCTGTTCATGTCTGCTATTGTCTGCTATTTCTTCAGAGGGTCGAATTGAACCGTGACGCTCATTCCCTGGCGCAAGCCGGCAGGGCGGTTGTCCAGGTCAATAAACGTTTTATAAACCACGTCCCCACCGAGGGTGGTTGCCAGGTGTGAGATGTCGCTGACACGGCCGGTTATTTCCTGGTTCAAAGCCTTAACCTGGACTTTGACCGTCTCGCCGATGGCAATCTGGGGCAGATCCCGCTCGCTTAAATCGGTTGTCTCCACGTGCAGTTTGCTCTCGTCGATGAGGGCAATCAAGGTCTGTCCAGGTGTGATGATTTCCCCCGCGGCCACGTTGACCGCGCTGATCGTGGCGTCGAAGGGCGCCTTCAAGGTCAGTCTGTCCAGGCTGGCGCGGACTGCCGCCGCCTGATCCTGGGCATTCTTCAACCGGGCCTTGATCAAAGCCACCTGGTCGGGATCGGGCCCATTCTTGACCTTATCGAGATGAGCCTGGGTATCATCCAGTTTAGCCTGGGCGATGGCGACATTCGCATCGGCCTCGGCAATGTCTTTGGGATCCGGCGTGCCTTTATACCAATTGAGGTTGTAAAGCGCCCGGTCGCGGGCTTTCTTAGCCGCTTCGAGGTTGGAAAGGGCCAGGGCGCGCACCGCGTCGTCTTCAGGGCGGTTGGAGGCCGAATTGTAGATTGATTGCAGGTCGTTCACGTGGTCCTGGGCCAGGATGTAGCCGGCGTTTGCCGCGGCGATATCTTCGCCGCTGGCGCGGTATTCGATGACCAGCCGGTGTTGTTTGGCATCTTTCAGCGTTTTCTGCGCCTGGACCACATCCAGGTTGGCCTGGGCGGCTTCAAGCTTTGCGCCGTCAGTTAGCTTGTTCAAATCTTGTTGAGCGGTCAAGATGGCCAGCTCGGTGGCGGAAAGGGAGGCCTGGAGCGCTTCATCGCCGGCCAATGCCGCCAGAACCTGCCCCGCTTTTACCTGATCTCCAACGGTCGCGTTGATCGATTTAACTTCCCCACTCACCATAAAACCCAGAGCCGCGCTTCGGGCGATCGCCACCACGCCGGATGCCGTGATGCCCCCAGACCCAGAATTCGTCTGGGTTGAAGCCTGGGGGGTAGCCGCACCGCTGCCTAAAACGACGGTCGGTAAGGGGGTAGGCGTGGTTTGAGAGAGTGCACTGCAGCCTGACCCCACCAGGCTAAAGAAAACCCACAGGCTGATCAATCCCTTTAATTTCATTTCATACACCTGCGGCGACCTTAATGCCTTCCTCATTTTCCACGATCAGGCCATCGCGCAGGGTGACGATGCGGCGAGCGTACTGGATCACCCGCGGGTCGTGCGTGGCAAACACAAAGGTGACGCCGGTTTCCTGGTTAAGGCGCGTCATGGTATCCATCACCTGCTTACCATTGGGTGTATCCAGGTTAGCGGTGGGTTCATCGGCCAGGATCAAGGCCGGCTTTGTGGCCAGGGCGCGGGCAATAGCCACGCGCTGCTGTTGGCCGCCGCTGAGCTGGTCGGGACGGTGACCTGAATGAGAGGTCATGTCCACCCATTCAAGCAGTTGCTTAACCCGTTCGCGCCGTTCCGGGCCCTTTTCCCCGGTCAACAACAGCGGCATCTCGACGTTTTCATAAGCCGTCAGGGTGGGGATCAGCGCAAAAAATTGAAAGACGAAGCCAATCGTACCCCGGCGCATGTCGGCGCGCTGGTTGCGGTTTAATTTACTGACGTCTTTACCGTTAATATAGACATGCCCGCTGGTAGGCTGGTCGAGGCAGCCGATCAACTGCAGCAGGGTCGTCTTGCCTGAGCCAGATGGTCCAACCAGGGCAGTAAATTCCCCTTTTTCAATCGAAAGGCTTACGCCGCGCAGAGCCTGAGTTTCAATTTTACCAGTCTTATAAATTCTAGTGACATTTTCAACTTTTGTGACTTCCATGATAGTCTCCTTACGCTTATTTTGGCTCTCCAGGATTTATCGTGTAAGGGGCCGCATTTGGGGTGTGAGTGTGCTTCGCACACTCACACCCCAAATGCGGGGCACCCCACGGTAAGTCCTAAAGACCTCTTATTTTCCGCCGTGCAGAGCCTGGATGGGCTCCATATTCGCGGCCAACATGGCAGGGTAAATCGCCGCCAGGATCGTGATGACAAATGACAGCACCGTCAGCTCGATGGCATCCGCTGGGTTCATGTAAGCGTGGATGGTGTCGCTTAATTGGAAGCCGGTAACACCCAGGTTCCCAATATGGAAACCATAAATGGTGGCGTAACTGACCAATAATGCACCCAGGATAAGCCCAATGACAATCCCGCCAACGGCCAGCAGGCTCGATTCGGCGAAAAACATGGCCATGATCCGGCTGCTTTTCATCCCGATGGCCGATAAAACTCCAATCTCGCGCGTCCGCTCAAATACCGACATGATCAACGTATTGATGATGACGGTGGCTGTTACGCCCAGCACGATCAGGTAGAGCAAAATAAAATACGAGGATACAAGTTGTTCGGTCTGGTAAACCAAATCGTTCATCTGGAGCCAGGTTTTGACCTGGTATTGGCTGGCCTGTAACGCGGTGATCACGGGACCGGTCTGCTCCTTGTCTTTGAGCAGGACGAAAATAAGACTGGCATAATTTTCGGTTTTGGATAGGGTCTGCGCTTTGGCCAGCGGCAGAAAGAG